>CAZMHW010000616.1:0-2574 GCA_964566105.1 uncultured Akkermansia sp. | reverse complement strand
GTATGGAACGTGTAGCCAGTCTGCAGGATATTTTGAAGAACGATTACCCTGACAGCGTTGAAAGAAAAAACATGGTGGCCGCAATCGGGTCGAGCCTTTTAAGCTACCAAATGATAGGGATGCTCGTGGGTGGTATCTTCTGGGGAATACTCGGAGATAAAAAAGGAAGACTCTCCGTATTGTTTGGAAGCATTGTTGTGTATTCTCTTGCGAATATAGCCAACGGACTTGTTACCAATACTTTATGGTACGGCATCTTACGTTTTATTTCAGGGTTCGGACTGGCAGGGGAGTTGGGCGCCGGCATTACCCTGGTAAGTGAAACCATGCGTAAAGAAGACAGAGGCATTGGTACTACCATTGTTGCTTCTATTGGTTTGTTTGGAGCCGTAGTAGCTGGTTTAACAACCTTGCTTCTGAATAACTGGCGCATCAGTTATTTCATTGGGGGCGCTATGGGATTGCTGCTTTTATTTCTTCGCATTGGGATTCTCGAAAGTGGCATGTTCGAAAAATTAAAAGAAGATAAACAGGTGAGCAAGGGTAATTTTCTCTATTTGTTTTCTCATCCAAAATTGTTGTTAAAGTACCTCAATATTATTCTCGTGGCAGTTCCTGTGTGGTTTGTGATGTACTTTCTGGTGCAATTTGCGCCGGAAATGAGTCAGGCGCTGGGCATGAAAGACGGCCCCACCGAAGGTAAAATTCCAATTATGGTAGCCTACATTGGCATAACGATCGGCGACGTGGTCAGTGGTTTGCTGAGTCAAAAACTCAGGTCCCGTAAAAAAGTACTTTTTCTCTTTATCAGTTTAACCTTGGTTTTCTGCGTCCTGTATTATTTGTTTGCGGCCACCAACATTGTGGTATTTTACACCATTGTGTTTTGCATAGGATTTGCCACCGGCTATTGGGCTGTTTTTATGAGTGCCGCCTCCGAACTCTTTGGTACGAATATCCGTTCAACCGTAACCACCACAGCGCCAAATTTTGTTAGAGGAGCCGTAACTTTAATGGCTTTGGCAAATGGGATGTTAAAACCTTCGTATGGTTTCGTAACTTCGTCCTTAATTATTGGTACCGTGGTTTTTATCCTGGCTTACCTGGCTTCCTGGAAACTGGATGAAACCTTCCACAAGGACCTCAATTATACCGAATCATGAACAAACCAACCGCCATCATAGGAGCCTCACCTAATCCCGAGCGTTACGCTTACCTGGCCACTCAACGTTTAAAAAAACACGGACATGCAGTTTTTCCGGTAGGCATTAAAGAAGGGCAGATTGAAGGAGAAACGATTTTAACTGGAAAGCCTCAACTTACAGATATTGACACAGTTACACTTTATGTAGGTCCGGCTAATCAACCCGCCTGGATCGATTATATTTACAGCCTTAAACCCAAACGCATCATCTTTAATCCCGGTACTGAAAACCCGGCATTTATGAAAGAAGCTTCCGAAAAAGGAATTGAATGCCTCGAGGCCTGCACCTTGGTGATGCTGAGCGCTAACACCTTTTAAGATGGACTGGAGTCTCAAAGAATTTTCAGATCTGACAACAAAAGAACTTTACGAGATCTATAAATTACGCAGCGCAGTATTTGTAGTGGAACAAAATTGTGCTTATCAGGACGTGGATGAAAAAGATTTAAAGGCCTGGCACCTGATGTTATGGAGTGATTCACAACTGATCGCGTATTGCCGCATTTTAGGTCCTTCGGTTTCTTACCCCGAACCTTCTATTGGCAGAGTGCTTGTAACTCCGGCCTTCAGGACCAAAAATATTGGCAAAGAGCTAATGAAGTATAGCATTACCAAAACACTGGAACTCTTTAAAAATCAAGAGATTGTCATCTCTGCTCAGATGTATTTATTGAAGTTCTACACCGAGCTTGGCTTCAGGGCAGAAGGGGAGCCTTACCCCGAAGATGAGATCCCGCACATTAAAATGAGGTACGCTTCCCGTTAGCGTTTTCCTCCGCTGACTCTTGATATCTTTCAACTAAAAAGCCAAATCGATTTCTTAAATTTGTAATAGCATTGAAAAAGACCGGCACTATATTCGCACTCCTTAGCCTGTATTTCTTTACCCTGACTGCCCAACACGGTTCCGGCAAACACCAGCCCGTTAGATGTTATACCCAGGCCCAGGTTATTGACAGTACCGAAGGGGTACTCATTTACCAGAAATTAATGAAGGTACTGGCTCTGGATTATGAATTGCTCAGCGAAAGTGGCAGTACCGTAAAAGGTTGGAACGAAGAGTATTACGACAATGGACAACTGATGCACATCAGTTATTACAAAGAGGGGCGACTGGTACTTTTTAAAAATTACTTTGCAAACGGGCAATGCGAAAACAACATTGCCTACACGGATTCCAATACCTGCAACATTGATGTTTATTTTGAAAACGGGGGACTTAAATTTCAGTTATATTACTACAAAGGACTCCCAAAAAAAATAACTGAGTTTTTTGCCAGCGGATTACCAAAATGTAACATTGAATTCGATACCGATTTGAATGGTGTGAGTTCAAAACGCAGTTGGTTTTTAAACGCGGAGATTCAAAC
>CAZMHW010000615.1:341-2574 GCA_964566105.1 uncultured Akkermansia sp. | reverse complement strand
CCTCAAAACCAGCGACCTGTATTTCTGATTTACTTTAGAAATTCTTAACATTTTAATTTTAAAGAAATGAGTATCTTTATACTCTAAAAATTAAATTAATTATGGATAATAATCTTAGAAGCACAAACATTGACAAAATTGATTTTACCAGCGTTGCCGGTGAAAATAAGCTGTTAAGAGCTTCGTTTTCATGGATGGCTTTGGCTATGTTACTAACCAGTTTATCAGCCCTATTATTCGCTTTTGTTCCTGAACTTACCAGTTTGTTGCTAGAGCCTACAGAAACAGGCTTTAAATTAACCATTTTCGCTTATGTGGTTATGTTTGCACCACTTCTGTTTGTATTTGGAATTAATTTCGCACTCAACAGACTGTCTTACCCTGCATTAATAGGGTTGTTCGTGGCTTATGCGATTATAAATGGGGTTAGCTTTAGTTTTATATTTTTCGTTTACAATATTGGTTCAATCCTTAATGTGTTCTTAAGCACCACAGCGCTTTTTGCGATAATGGCCATTGCAGGTTATACAACTAAAACAGACCTCACCAAAATGGGCAGTCTCCTTATGATTGGCCTGATTGGCATTGTGATTGCCTCACTCATCAATATGTTTATGGGCAGCGCTAAGATAGATTACATCATCAGTATTCTGGGTGTAATTATTTTCACGGGTTTAACTGCTTACGATGTTCAAAAAATTAAAAATATTGGTTTGCAGGCAGAAGGCTCAACCCTTACAAGCAAACTTGGAATTGTTGGGGCACTTACACTTTACCTTGATTTCATTAATTTGTTTTTATTCCTCCTCCGCTTATTTGGTGGTAGAAAAGACTAAGAGTATCTTTTATAAGAATTAAAGCCGTCTAAACTTTTAGACGGCTTTTTTATTGGTGGAAAATCCCGGACAGCAGATTTTCAGGCTGTTCCTTGTCTTCGGCTGTGTGGAATGTGCTTCCGGATGAGCGGAGAATTGAGCCGGACCCCTCTTTTTGCTCTATCTTTGTAAGTAGCGTCAAGCGAGCAATATTATTACTATATTTAAGATTGAAAAGGAACACAGCCCCCAAACCGTGAAACAGCATTTTAGAATAGGATTTTTTTTATTTCTTCTTTTATTTGGAAAGATACTTCTTTCTCAATCCAGCAGCAATTGCTCTAACCCGACCCCTTTTTGTACGGGACAAACTATGAATTTTCCGGCCTCTACTAACGCAGGAGCGGCTCAATCTGGCCCTAACTATGGTTGCCTGGGCTCTCAGCCAAATCCTGCCTGGTTCTTTATGCAGATGGCTACCACCGGTTCAATGTCAATTGCTATGTCCGCCGCAAACGACATCGATTTTATTTGCTGGGGGCCATTCTCTACGCTTTCAGGCGCGTGTAACAGCCTCACTGCGGGTAACATTCAGGATTGTAGTTATTCTGGTTCAGCTACAGAAACCTGTACTATCGCCAACGCAGTTCCGGGGCAATTTTATGTATTATTAATTACTAATTTTTCTAATAGCTCACAAAACATAACCTTTAACCAGATTAACCCCGGAAATGCGGGAACAGCAAATACCAATTGCGGCTTTGTTTGTGTTGTTACACCTACAACTTCAGGGATGATTTGTGCCGGACAGTCGGTAACTCTGTCGCTTGCAGCTTCTACAAGTAGTTCCATCAACTCTTACACCTGGTCTGGCCCCGGGTCTTTTAGTTCCAATCTTTCAACCAATGTACTCTCAAATGTAACAAGTGGAGGAACTTACACCGTGAGGGCATCCAGTAATGCCACTCTTAACGGCACTCCTTATACAGGAACCTGTCAGGCGGCCGTTACGGTGAGCGTGATGCAGTATCCAACCTTTAGCGTCACACCCACAACAACTACGATTTGTCAGGGGGGCAACTTCCAGCCTCAGGTTACTTTTACACCTTCTCCCGTTAACGTGAATAATTATTTTTTTAGCTGGAATCCATCTGGTAATGCTGGAATCGGGGCCAATTCTGTCCTGCTTGGCCCATTTTCTTTACCAACTTCCGTTACGGTGTCCACTCTTATTTACAGTGTAACCGTTGCGCCGCTGTCCAACGCGGTTACCTGCGCCGTGACAAAAACGCTGGCGGTAACTATTAATAATCCCCTGACGCCAACCATAACAGCTCCGGCACCAATGTGTGATTCTTTTAACCCTGTGCAACTGACAGCTGCTCCCGGAGGCGGTACATGGTCGGCGAACCCTGCAG
>CAZMHW010000615.1:0-331 GCA_964566105.1 uncultured Akkermansia sp. | reverse complement strand
GCAGTGGGTCCGGGAGGGCTTTTTAATCCGGCACTTGCCGCTATTGGTACAAGCTCTGTGACCTATGGCGTGAGTAGCGGTACCTGCATCGTATATAATTCGCAAACGGTCGCCGTTTCCAGATACTATTCACCGGCACTTACATCAACACCATCACTCATATGTGTTCAGGATCCCGTTATGAATCTGATGAACATCGTTCAAAACACGCTTACAGGCTCCTGGTCCGGAATACAAATAACAAACAGGAAATTTTTTACACCAACAGGACTCGCTACCGGTAATTACCTTTTGAAATACAGGACTACTTCGCTTCCGGACAGTACAGTAT
>CAZMHW010000614.1:996-2577 GCA_964566105.1 uncultured Akkermansia sp. | reverse complement strand
AGCATCAAGGACACACGCGGGGGCATTATCAAAAAAAGAATGTTGCATTAACAGAGTACTAAAAATTTATGTGGAAATATTTTTCAGGGATCCTATTACGAAATAAACTGGCATTTACAGTGGGAGTTCTTCTTCTCACGGTATTTATGGGTTACAAAGCTTCCAAAATGGAACTTTCGTACGAATTCGCGAAAATTTTACCGGACGATGACAGCACCTTTATTCACTACCAAAACTTTAAAAAACAATTTGGCGAAGACGGTAATGTGATGGTGATGGGTTTTGAAGACAAAAACCTCTATCAACTCGAAAAATTTAACGACTGGTACACCCTCAGTAAAAACGTAAAAAACATTCAGGGCATTAAAGACATTATTTCCCTGCCTACCATTTTCAGACTGGTAAAAAACGACAGCCTCGAAAAATTTGAAACCGTTCCTCTGATTCAAAAACCGGTTACAACACAACTGGAAGTTGACAGTTTAAAAAACGAAATCATGAACCTTCCGTTCTACGAAGGGTTTATTTACAACAAAGAAACCGGGGCCACCCTCTTAATGATCACCTTTAAGAAAAAGGATCTGGACTCCAAACGCCGCTTAACCATTGTAGACGAGATCAAGGCCCTGGGTGACGCTTTTGGTAAAAAACACAACCTGGACATGCATTATTCCGGCATGCCTTACATCCGCTCCCAGTTAATGACCAAGGTGTCGCACGAAATGACCCTGTTCCTCATCCTGGCCGTTTGTGTTACCGCCTTAATTCTCTGGCTCTTCTTCCGCTCTCTCACTACCGTACTGTTCTCATTGGTGGTTGTGGTTATCGGTGTGGTGTGGTCCATAGGTATTATGGAATTGTTCGGTTATAAAATTACCGTGCTTTCCGGACTCATTGCCCCGCTCATCATGGTGATCGGTTTACCGAACTGTATCTTCCTCATCAACAAATACCAGGGGGAATTTTTAGCCCATGGCAATAAAATAAAAGCCCTGCAACGTAGCATTGAAACCATTGGTATTACCTTATTCCTGGCCAACATTACCACCGCCATTGGTTTTGGCGTATTGTATTTTACAAAAAGTTCCATGCTCGTAGAATTTGGGGTAGTAGCCGCCATCAGTGTCATGGCCACCTATTTTATCACCCTCATTCTTATCCCGGTTATTTTAAATGTGTTGCCAACACCAAAACCAAAACACACCAAACACCAGGAAGGCAAACGCATCAACAAAATTCTCGACAGCATCGACAACCTGGTGCAACACCGTCGTACTGCCATTTACACAGTAACCACCGTAGTCACCCTTATTTCTTTCTGGGGGATGACCTTTATAGACATGAACGGTTATGTGGTGGACGATTTGCCGGAGAGAGATCCGGTGTACACCGATCTGCACTTTTTTGAAAATAACTTTAAAGGCGTTTTACCTTTTGAACTGGCGGTAGATACCAAAAAACCAAACGGTCTCTTTGCCGACAATGCCCGTGCCCTTTATAAAATTCAACGCCTTCAAAAAGTATTTGCGGAATACGATGTATTCAGTAAACCTTTTTCCATTGTGGAAGGCATTAAATTTT
>CAZMHW010000614.1:0-986 GCA_964566105.1 uncultured Akkermansia sp. | reverse complement strand
AAGGAGGCAATCCTAAATTTTACAAACTGCCTTCGGTGACGGATCTGAAAACACTCTCTGAATTCAGCGGCAGCCTCAAAGGACAGAACTCCAAACTCAACAACTTTTTAGATACCGCCAAACAGATTACCCGCATCTCTTACCAGGCGCGGGACATTGGTTCTAAAAAGATGGATCAGCTCATGGCGGAACTGCGCCCTAAGATCGATTCTATTTTTGATCCGAAGGAATACAACGTGACTACCACCGGGCACAGTTTAGTGTTCTTAAAAAGCAACGATTACCTGCTCGACAATTTAATTGAAAGTCTGGTGATTGAAATTATTTTAATTGCTATTGTGGGTATTGCCCTCTTCCGTTCGGTGCGGATTATTTTATTATCCAAACTCCCGTGTTTAATTCCTTTGGTGATTACCGCCGCTGTGATGGGCTTTTTGGACATCCGTTTTAAACCCTCTACCATTTTAATTTTCAGCATTGCCTTTGGGATCTCTTCCGACGGTACGGTCTACTTCCTGTCCAAATACCGGCAGGAACTCAAAAAGGGCAAACGCTCCGCTTCTCAGGCCATTTCCGCGGCCATCCGCGAAACCGGTTTAAGCATGGTGTACACCTCCATTATCCTCTTCAGTGGTTTTGCCATCTTTACGGCCTCTAGTTTTGGAGGTACCGCTGCTATGGGCATCCTGGTATCATTAACCCTGTTAATGTCTATGTTTACCAACCTGATCTTGTTACCGGCCATTTTATTATCCATTCACCGCAAATCGCTGGACAAAGAGATCATTGAAGAACCTTACATCGACATTGAAGAAAGCGTGGAAGAACGCGGTAAGGATTTGTCGGATATTTGATACCAAAAAGATGCAAAAACCATCCTTATATCCTAACAGTATGCGTATTGGGGTGATAAAGTCACTCCTATAAGGTAGTTAGTGCCAATTTTATGAGGACAATCCTAATCATTTTAATAAGCTGTTCCTTTT
>CAZMHW010000613.1:0-2586 GCA_964566105.1 uncultured Akkermansia sp. | reverse complement strand
CTGCACAACTGCTCATCATATCCAAGGAACTGCACATTTCTGTATCTGACATTTTCAATTTTGTTGACACGAAATTATGAAGGAAGTTCAAGAAAAGATTGATCAAATTTTCCTAATACTAAAATTCAAGTGTGCAATGTTAAATAATATTCCTATTTGGAATAAATTTTAACAGAAATATTCCAAATAGGAATAAAATAAATGTTGAATGATCTGCTTTTATACGCAAGTTTGTGTTGTCAAAACCGAAATACACTATAAAAATTAGAAACCTGAAACAGAATAATGGAAAATAATTACTCCACTCAGTGGACAACAGGACTCAATAAATAATCCAAACAATTAAACAATTTGGTAACTTTTACACAATAATTTTTAAAAAAATAAGTTCTAATATTACGGTCAGCAACTTGCTACATTATTTAAAAGATTTTTTTACCCAATCTAAAATCGTTTCAAATTTTTACCCAATTAAAAAATAACCCATGAAAAAAGCCATCTTTATTTTTTTACAGGTTTTTCTGTTATGTTTTTCAGGAAAATTAATTTCACAATCCCTAACAATTACCCAAAATGGTATTTTTGATAAATTACGCGACCGTTATGGGAATGAATACTCATTGGCTGATCTGAATTTAAACACAACAAAACCAATTGGCGGGACGGCTTCGGTAAATGCTGTGCCAACACAATCGTGCAGCGCCGGGTATTTTAATTTGTACTTTGCTCCCGGAACCATTTTCACATCAAACTCTTTGGCTCAATCGGTTCTTTGTGAGATTTTTACAAATATTTCTGGGTTTATAAATTCTCCCCTTTCCTTGTCGCCCAATGTTGGCCCAAAAATAAACATCTATTGCGCAAATACGCCATCTTCCCAACCTGGTGCGCTCGGCACCGCAAGTTCAATGTATCTTTTTCCACTAAACCCCAGTAGTCCAAACCCAGGAATAGCCGATCAAGCTATTTATAAAGCGATCATTTCGGGTACAGACCCATTTGCGCAATTGCCAACTGCATTTTATCCATGGGCGAATAATTACTATCACGGTTATGTCAACGCTAATCCACTTGTTTCATGGAATTTTAGCATAAATAGTGCGACTATGAATCCTACGGATTATGATTATTACACGATAATGTTGCATGAGGTATGTCATGCACTTGGTTTTGCTTCTTTAATTGATGGCAACGGCCTTTCCAAGTTTGGAGCCAGTAATAACTATTATGCCCGCTATGATCTATTTTTAAAAAATTCTTCCGGCACCCCACTATTATCTGCTTCCGTTGCTTCGTGTAGCCCCATGAGTGGTTTGGCATTTCAAGGCAGTACACTTTCTATTGCATCTGGCACTTGTCCCGGCACGCCAGGAATAACAACTTGTTCAACTGCTGCAACTTATTCCAGTTCCAACGTCAATAACGTTAAAGTCTATACGCCAGGCTGTTTTTCGGCAGGCAGCAGTTTAAGTCATTTTGAAGATATGTGTAGTTTTGGGTCATTTACAACAACATGTGTTCCAACCCCAACCTCTCCCGGTTATAATGATTTGTATTATGTAATGAGTGAGGCCCAGGGTCAGGGAATTTGTTACATGAAACGTTATTTAAAAACCGAGGAACGATTTGTACTGTGTGATCTGGGGTACTCTGTAAACACTACTTACACAAGCAATGCCGTCGGGGCTACTCATTCATACGGAGGCTCACCCTGCGCACCTACTAATATAATTGGTACAAATGATGGCCTGGTGAACAGTGTTTATATTTACACAACAACGGGTACTTCACTGAATATTCCTTTAACAAGTATACTTTCAAATGATATTCCTTCCAGTGGTTTATCTGTTACTTGCCCTGAAGCAGTTTATAATAACGCAACCGTCGCCATTTCTGGTACAAATTTAGCTGTAACAAGCGGAGCAAGCACTGGTTTTGTGCTTTTAAAGTACTTACCAAAAAATACAATTACTGGCCAGCTTGGAAATCCAACTTATATTTATACGTATTTTTTACCAGGCAGCTGCACACCGGCTAATCCTTGCAATATGGTACAAAATGGTAGCTTTGAAAGTGTTTTTGCCGGGCCGTCTTTTGGAACAATAGATGGAAGTCCGGGAAGCCCGACAGTTAGCTGCTGGGAAATGTACAACGGTACGCCGGATCTATATTATCGCTTTAGTTCCAGTGCTGTATATTCTTTAAACACCAGCGCTTCAACACCTCCAAATGTAACCTGTTATACTGTATCGCCAAACGATAAAGTTGTAGGGGCAGTAGTTATAGGAGGCTCTGCCGGTGGTGTGGAAGTAATGAAAAATTACCTGGCTACTCCTCTTATTCCAGGACAGACCTATCAAATTTCTTTGTTCGCTTATAATTATTCTAACTCATTAGTTAACACAGCTGGTGGCCCTTTAGTAATATCTGTAGGTGCACTTCCGTCTTTTGCATCACCACCTATTCCAGTGTTTCCCTCAGGAATGAACGTTTTGGCTCATTTTACCGTGAATACGTGTAATGTTTGGACAGCGCTTACTCAAACTTTTGTGTTTTCTCCTGCTTCCAGCGTACCCAATTCAATGC
>CAZMHW010000612.1:0-2587 GCA_964566105.1 uncultured Akkermansia sp. | reverse complement strand
GAGCAATCTTCTGCTTTTGGAAAGGGTAAGGCTTATTTTTTTCAAACACTGCACAAATTTAAAAGGCTCATTAAAATTAGAGTGTCTCATCGTGTAAAAGGTCAGTCATTTCCTGTGAGAGGTGGGAAAAAGTCCTTTAACGGATCAAATCTCCGGGGGATACTGGAAAGATTTTACATTCTCGGTTTTAATTCAGCAACTCCTTCCATGTAAGACCGTCTCCTTAAAACCAATATCAACCGCAAACAAAACAGAAGCTACCTTTCCTAGTTTTGTCCCTCAAAATAAACCGATTAAACTTTTAATTCGCAGGCAAATCAATTTATTTATTCCGATTTTTTTTCTTCGGGTCTTTAAAAATTTTAGAGCACACTATTCACTTATGACAAAGTACCGAACTGTTTTACTTCTGTCCTTTTACAGGTTCGTGTTTTTTTGTAGGTTAGAGGTACAAAGCCCTGCATTTACTTGAAAAAGGTTGTTTATATTCTCCTTAACCTGCTGCTACCATTATACCTGGTGGCGCAACTCGACCACATGCAGTTCGAAAAGTATACTGTACGCCAGGGATTATCAGAGAACGTTGTGACTGCGATAGAACAGGACACTTTTGGTTACATCTGGATAGGAACTTCCAACGGATTAAGCAGATTTGACGGCAGTCGTTTTCAAAACTATTATCAGGGACAGGCGCCTCTCAACCAACCCGGAAACTACATCCATAAATTAATCCAACTTCCCAATTCTTCGCTCGGAGTCGTTACCCGGAGGGGTTTTATGAAAATGGACTGCAGGCACTACAATTCGAAAAGTTACCAGTTGAGCGACAGCACTTTTTTTTACACTTACTTAAACAACATCAACGATGCGGTGGAACTTAAAAATGAAAAGTACGCCCTTTCTTCACAATGCGGATTTTACGTATTTAACGCTGATGGAAGTCTTTACTTTCGTTACGATCGCTTTACCGAAAAAGATTTGACAAACAACCGTATTGCTTACGGCAGGGATTTTATAAAACTAAGTGATTCTGAGTTGTTACTTTACACCAACAAGCTGCCGGTATATTTTAATGTCACTACCAAAGAATTAAAAACGGTTCATCAAAATGACAAAAAATACGCCTGTCTTTTACTCGACGACCAGAATTGGACTATACGTAAACAACTAAACGACAAGGACTATCTTTTTCTCTCATTCAGAACTGACAGTTTGTATTATTTTGATCTGGTTAAAAATAAAAAAAGGGGAAGTCCTCTCGGCTTTCACGCGGAGGATGAATTATACTGGGCCAGCTTTATTTTTCCTTACAACGACACCACTTTTTTTGTAAACGGGCGTTATGGAGGGATTTTCACCTTTTACTTCGACAAAAATACAGGAACCATAAGAGTGGATCCAAAAAAACAATTACAAAATCTTCGTTGCAACTGGATCTTTAAAGACAAAGAAAACCGCTTATGGATAGGAACTAATCAGGGCTTACTAAAACAAAAATTAAGACAAGCCCCCGTGAGTCACTGGTCGTATCACAACAGCCGGGAAAAAGGCGGTAATGCCTTTTTTGACAATGTGATCATGGCCGGCGACTATCTATTTATGACCCGCCCTTCCAAGAACGAGGCCCTCTACGTGATAGACCCGGGAAACATGCTTCTCAAAAAAAAGTTATCGTTTTACAACGGTGAAGCAGATTGGAACACGATAATTAACATGCGTCTCTCCCATCCCGACACGCTTTGGATCTCCTGTATACCGGGCATCTTGTGGCTGCACACAAAAAATTTAAGTTATGGCAAACTGCCTCTGCCCCAGGAGTTACAAAATAAAGCACTGTTTTTAGGGCCGGAGAATTCCTTCGGAGAAATCTGGCTCTTTGGCTACCTGAGAAACCTTGCTGCCCGCTGCAATCTGAAAGATAAAACCTTTACACTATTCTCGGCAGGTTCAAATCCTTCTTTTCCATTGGCAAAACCCAAACACGTTCTCTACGACGCTGATGCGAATATTTGGTTCGGCGGACATGGCCTAAGTCGTTTTAACCGCAATACCCGGCGGTTTGATACCCTGATGCATTTTTTTGCAGGTCCAAATAAATTTGAAGACAATATGCTCTGTGCCAGCTCAGACAGTTATGGCTCTTTATGGTTTCATGTGGTTGATAACGGACTCATACAATACAAAACCAAACAAAAAACATACACGGTATTTTCCGTAGCAGAAGGCATTCCCTCAGGTGAAATATTAATGATGTCACCTATAATTAAAAACAAATTATGGCTAGCAACACATCAAAAACTCGTTTGTTTTGATGTTAAGAATCACAGCGTTCTAACCTTAGACCAGGAGGATGGACTCCCTGACGACAATTTTACCGGATCTGAAATCTTTTACGATTCCCTCTCAGAAAAAATGTATGCCGCCATGAATAACCATCTGGTATCCTTTCCCCTACTGTTAAAAAACGTTCCTGATTTCCAGACCAGGCTTAAAATAGATGCCATGGATGTAAAAAACGGCCGATCTGTTTTTCATCCGGGTGACACCGTGCATTTAAGCTACTCACAAAACAACCTTACACTCCGTT
>CAZMHW010000611.1:1674-2595 GCA_964566105.1 uncultured Akkermansia sp. | reverse complement strand
AATCAAAGGAGCGCTAAAGCCTTGTTTTCTCGTTTCACCCCGACTCAGCTCCAATTTTTGGCGGGCCTACGCGCCGGGATCTCTGTGTGAGCTTACGCTATATCTTAAATCTTGTTCTCATCCTTTTCTTTGTTGGTGAAAACACCAACAAAGGCAGAAACGGGTTTGCTACTTAAAGTCACAAAAAAAGCCGGTAACATTTACCGGCTTTTTAATTTTATTTATTATTTCATCAGACTTTCTCAACCGAGTATTTCGCCATAAATTCCATGGCCGTATCTACCATTTCAGAACTGCCTAAAAACAAAGGTGTGCGCTGGTGAAGTTCTTTAAGAGGGACTTCCATAATACGTTTACCACCCGTGGTTGCTTTGCCTCCGGCCTGTTCAATCAAGAAGGCCAGTGGATTACATTCGTATAACAAACGTAATTTACCGTTCGGGGATTTAGTGGTGGTTGGATAAATGTAAACACCTCCGGTAATCAGGTTACGGTGAATATCCGCCACACCTGATCCTATGTAACGGGAGGAATAAGGACGGTTAGTCGCTTTATCTTCTTCCTGGCAATATTTTAAATATTTTTTCACCCCATCCGGGAAGTGCAGGTAATTTCCTTCGTTGATGGAATAGGTTTTACCACTCTTAGGTGTTTGCATGTTGGGATGAGACAAACAGAATTCACCAATACTCGGGTCAAGGGTAAAACCATTCACGCCTTTACCGGTTGTGTATACCAGCATACAACTTGAACCATAAATAACATACCCTGCGGCTACCTGTTCTGTTCCCCGTTGCATAAAATCTTCCAGAGTACCAGGACCGCTCAGGCTGAGGCGACGGTATACGGAGAAAATAGTTCCCACAGACACATTCACATCAATATTGGACGAGCCATCCAGAGGATCCATTGCAACCACAT
>CAZMHW010000611.1:0-1664 GCA_964566105.1 uncultured Akkermansia sp. | reverse complement strand
CAGAATCAATCGGAATAATGTCATCGTTCTCTTCACTTGCTATCGCGCATACCTCACCACCCGCTTTAAAGGCAGCTATAAACTGTTCGTTAGCGTAAACGTCTAATTTTTTAACGCGTTCGCCCTGAATATTTGTTTCGCCGGTTTCACCCAACACATCTACCAGACCAGCTTTATTTACTTCGCGGTTTACAATTTTTGCTGCAATACCAATATCTCTCAGTAATCGAGACAACTCCCCTTTTGCATACGGAAAATCGGCCTGTTTCTCAATGATGAACTGACCCAATGTTTTTATCATAGTTAAAATTTTAGAGCTATAAAGATAAGGATTTTAAACGGAAGAAAGGTTCTTTTTTACAGGAAATTAGCCTGAAAATTGCTCACCCAAAAACTCACGCCAGTCGCTGAGATTAGCGATTACCTGTAGTTGACGGTATTTGTAGTGAAATAACTGCTCGTCAGATTGAGCATTCAGAACGTTGATCCGGTATTTATCAAAATTAGAAAGCGCAACGCGTTCTTCGCTGCTTAATTTAACGCCACTGAATTCTTTATCACGTAAATCGTTAATGCTGACAACTAAACCTGTTGTTTTTTTGTTAAGCAAAAGAGATAAGAAATCTGTTTTATTTTCCACATTGTAAAAATAGGTGTATCTCCCGCTTTATGAAAAGTATTTCTTTTATTATACTAACAGCATAATGTTAATTGTGATTAACTTTAAAGCTCAGATTTTGAGAAACATGTCTAAAACCACTACCACGTTTTTTCTGTTTTTATCGCTCTCACTTTTTTCTCAAACGGTGAAATACTCGACCTATGAAAAAATATGGGCTATCAAACATCCTTTTGCGGCGATGAAAGTAAAAAGAATAAGTGCGTTCATCCACCAACATGGCCCTCAAGTACAGCTGGATCTTTTCAACAACGGAGGAAAACAAGATGCTTACCGTCACACATTTTATATGGCCGCTTTTGCTCAAAAGACCAGCATCAAAAAAGTAAGGCGCTTAGGACTCGCCCATGAAAAAACAAATTACCGGCAGTTTAAACACTCAAAAACAGAAGAAGGGGAAGTGCCCGACAGTCTCGGAACCGCTATGGACATTCACAATAATGAACTTGGTTTAAACCTGGGCACGGCAAACCAAACACTGAGCCTGGAAGAACTTAGCGCTTTGGTAGTGACTGAAATTAAAAACGGAAAGGCTTTGATCATGAAACGCGCCAAGGATGGGTCTTATCTGGATTGCAGCGGTGCAAAACTGGACTTAAAACAGTATTCCGGAAAATGGTATGTACCTAAATGCCTGGTGAAATCAGATTACAACTATGAGTAAAGGATATGTGTTGACGCTTCTTTTCAACACAGGCGGCAAGGGAGGTAATGAGACGCGGTGGTTTCTGCCACAGATTACACGGATGTCACAGAATAATTCAACACAGAGGGAAAGAGACTAAGAGGGCGCAGAGTTTTTAGCGTGATGACACCTATTTAATTTAACACAAAGACATGAGAAGTATTGTTCAAAAAAGACTCATCCTATTTTATAAACACGCCGCTTAAAAAATTATGCAGATCTTATTCTTCACTTGCGAAGAATCATGATATGGTTCATCAGGCAGTCAGTGAGACCATCACTTCTATTTATACTGTTTTT
>CAZMHW010000610.1:0-2595 GCA_964566105.1 uncultured Akkermansia sp. | reverse complement strand
GCGTTTAGCGTAGTTGGTCTGGCCAATATCAAAATTATGAACCTCGACGCGTCTAAAGTAAATGTGAATGGCGGAGCGGTTTCGTTAGGACACCCTCTAGGTGCCAGTGGCGCAAGGATCATTGTATCCCTGATCAATGTATTAAAACAAAACAAGGCGAAATATGGCGCTGCAGGGATCTGCAACGGTGGTGGTGGCGCAAGCGCTATTGTGATTGAAAACGTAGATTAATAGTTATCTCCCAAATTAAAAAAGCTTCAACTCCAAAAGTTGAAGCTTTTTTGTTTACTTTTATGCCCTCATTGAAACAACAACATTTTTTAGGAAGTAGCTGTGTTTGCCAAACGCAACCGCGTATAGAGACCAGCTAAATGATGTGACAAACAAAAAACAAATATTATCTATATATGAAATCAACCGCCTTAACCAACAAACACATTTCTTTAGGAGCAAAAATGGTTCCTTTTGCAGGATATAATATGCCTGTATCTTACAAAGGATTAAATGACGAGCATCATGCCGTGAGAAACAGTGTAGGTGTTTTTGACGTAAGTCACATGGGGGAGTTTATTTTAAAAGGGCCAAACGCGTTGAACCTGATTCAGAAAGTAACAAGTAACGATGCCTCTGTTTTGACCGATGGGAAAGCCCAATATTCTTGTTTGCCTAATAAAGAAGGCGGAATCGTGGACGATCTGATTGTTTACAGAATTGATGCAGAGAGCTACATGTTGGTGGTTAACGCGAGTAACATCGATAAAGACTGGAACTGGATCAAACAACACGATACCTGGAATGTGGACATGAAGAACATCTCTGAAGACACGTCCTTATTGGCTGTACAGGGACCAAACGCGATCAAAGCATTGCAAAAATTAACCGATGTAAAACTGGCGGATATTCCTTATTACAGTTTTGTAAAAGGAAAATTTAATGGAGTTGACAATGTAGTGATTAGCAACACAGGGTATACCGGTGCCGGTGGTTTTGAAATATATTTTGAAAATGCCTATGCTGAAAAAATGTGGGACGCCATTTTTGAGGCCGGAAAGGAATTTGATATCCGTCCTATTGGTCTTGGTGCTCGTGATACATTGCGCTTGGAAATGGGTTTTTGTCTTTACGGTAACGACATTGACGATACCACATCGCCAATAGAAGCTGGTTTAGGCTGGATTACTAAATTTACTAAAGACTTTACGAACCGCGCACAGATTGAAGAGCAAAAGGTAAAAGGTGTGAGTCGCAAATTAGTTGGTTTTGAAATGATAGACCGCGGAATTCCCCGCCACGATTACCAGATTGCTGATGCCGCCGGAAATATTATCGGGAAAGTGACTTCCGGAACCCAGTCACCGAGTTTAAACAAAGCCATTGGCATGGGTTATGTTAAGACGGAGTTTGCGAAAGCGGATACAGAGATTTTTATTCTTATCCGTGATAAAGCCATTAAAGCAAAAGTGTGTAAAATCCCTTTCCTGAAAAAATAAGGCTTTTAGCCTAAAAACAGGCTTTGTAAGACCTCATGGCAGGAAAATATTAACATTTATCGAAAAATTTTAAATTTTAATCTAAAATGTTAAAGGGGAAGATTAAAAACAATTATATTTGATAGTTCATCATGAAAAAGGTTTTAACCGTATTAATCCTGATTTGTTCTGCGCTTCTTGTTAAGTCGCAGACATGGGAATTGTATGGAAAAGATACCATTAACAAAATTGACGCAGAGGGAAAAAAGCAGGCAAAGTGGATCTTAATGGGGAAACACAAGCCGGGCTCGTGTTACCAACCGGAACAAAAAGCCGAAGAAGGTAAGTACAAAGACAATCGCAAAACAGACATTTGGTTGGAGTATTATTGCAATAGCAATATGAAAAACAAATTGACCTTTGTGAATGGTCGCCCTGATGGTTATGCTCAAATGTTTCACGAGAATGGAAAGATCAGCGAAGAAGGAAATTGGAAAAACAACCGTTGGGTAGGTAACTACAAACTTTATTACGATAACGGTCAGGTACAACACGAATTTGTATTCAGTCAAACCGGAAAGCGCGAAGGGCCTCAAAAATATTTTTACGATAACGGGCAACTGGCCATTGAAGGGAATTTTGCCAATGGTAAAGAAACCGGTATTATTAAAGAATACTATGAAAATGGCGATCCGAAAGCAGAAAAGAACTTTATGGATGGAAACGTGGATGTGGCTTCTATTAAAGAATTCCAACCAAAAAAACCGATCGCGCCTAAATCGGATATTCCTGCCGAGAACGCCCCTGTTATTAAAGTAAGGGAAGATGAACGTCCAAATGAAGCGGCTAAAAAGGGAGCGACAAAAGGACCAATGATCCTGAATGGGCAATACACACTCTACAACAAAAACAAACAAATAACCAAAGACGGGGTGTTTAAAGACAACCGTTTTATGGAGGGTAAGGCTTACATTTATAATGAAAACGGGATATTAACCCGTGTGGCAGTCTATAAGGCCGGCATGTATGTGGGAGATACCCAGGTAGAAAATTAAACAGAGGCGCTTTTACAGCGCCTTTTTTATTTACATTACTTTTATAATACAAATGTGGTTAAATTTAAAAG
>CAZMHW010000609.1:0-2600 GCA_964566105.1 uncultured Akkermansia sp. | reverse complement strand
GGTAAGACTCCTCCAGTTGAATATCCTCAAACACATCGGTAATATACAGAAAGAGATCCGCATCACTCAAGGCTGTTATCACAAACTGCATCATTTTCTCCTGCAGTTTGTAAAGTGGTTTAATAATTCCGGGAGTGTCACTGAATACGATCTGGTAATCGTCACCGCTCACAATGCCCATAATGCGGTGCCGGGTGGTTTGGGCTTTTGAGGTAATAATACTCAAACGCTCACCCACAAGTGCATTCATGAGCGTGGATTTTCCTACGTTGGGGCAGCCAATGATATTAACGAAGCCGGATTTATGTTTTTTGGTACTAGTCATATTTTAGGTAAAGTTAATTTAAATTCCTTAAACCGCTCGTAAAGATTTGTGTGTAAATGAAGTCTATCCGGTGTATTTGCCTACCTTTAAAGACAAATCAAATAATTTTCTCCCGTGAACAGCAAAAAGATAAGATTGGATGTTAATAATAACAACCCTTTTAGTGTAAAAATGAACGCCGCTAAAAACGAGACGCATGCACTTATACGCCTTACCAAAGGGGCGTTCTGCGAATCTCTCAATGTACTGACGACAGAAAATGGTAGAATGACACCGAAAAACTTTCCTGCCAAAGCGCTTAACTTGTTACCTCTGGTGGGACAAACAGAGTTCAGTGTCAATGCTAATTTTTCAAGTGCAAAAGGTTTTGTAGAGGCTGAAATTTTCAGAGGTTGTTGGGAGGAGATTTTATTGGCAGAGGTGGAATTCTCTTTTTCTGACGCGCCTTATAATATTTTTTGCAGCCAGGAAAGAATAGAGTTTGCCATAGGAGTGGAGGAGGAGTCACGGATCATGGTAATGTCAACTGAAACGGGTGGATTTGAAGTGACCTATATTCTTCTAAAAACTCCTGAACAAAAAATTGTCCTCAAAAAAGAATTTGATGAAAACAGCGATGCCGCGCAAATTATAAAACGTTTGTATGGTCGGATTAAAGGGCGTGTGAAAGGAGAAGGATTTGAACAAAGACAAGCACAATATTTGAATCAGAACACTCAAAATTTAAATAAGACCATGCTGGATAGTTTTGTTGAGCTAGGTAAAGATAGTGCCGCAATTTAATTTGTCCTAAGATCCACCAGGTTGTATTCAATGACCTTTGTTCTTCATGTTCTTTAAGCTTTTGCCTGTTAACGACTTGTTAATGTCTGAACGCAACTAAATACTTTTGTTATTTTTGAACCTGGAAGTGGACTTAAGTGTACTACTTCTCAATTCACCCTCTCTCAAAAAACTATGGCCAAAAATCTGTTCCTGTTTGCATTTTTATTTCTTCGCACATTTTCCTATTCTCAAAACTCTGTAAAGGGCGTTGTAACCGACTCTGCACAGGTTCCTGTTCCTTTTTGTGCCATGGCCTTGTTACATGCTGCCGACAGTAGTTTGGTAAAGGGGAATCTCGGGGATAGCCTGGGCGCCTATGTGTTTGAAAAAATAAAACCCGGAAACTACTTTATTAAATTTACGAGTGCAGGTTTTCGTTCCGCTACAACGGCGACGTTTTCGGTCGATTCTTTGTCGCAACTGGCACTACCTGCCCAGGTACTGAAAGCAGAGGGAATAAATCTGGGAGAAGTGTCCATTGCTGTTTATAAACCCGTGATAGAATTTAAGAGCGGTATGGTGATTATGAATGTAGAGAACGATCTGTTGGCTAAAGGAAATACGGTACTGGAACTTCTGAAGAGAATTCCGGGTGTAATAGTGGACGCTCAAAATAACATTAGCATCAATGGTGTCGGAGGTGCCCGTTTTCTCATAGACGATCGTCTGCAACAAATGCCGGTACCGCAGGTTATCGACATGCTTTCGGGTATGAGCGCGGATGCAGTTTCAAAAATTGAATTGATGAAAAATCCACCCGCACGTTACGATGCTGCGGGTACAGGTGGACTCATTAACATCGTGACAAAAAAAGCCAAAGTAAAAGGCTACAACGGAAATATCGTGTTTGGGGCCAGTCAGGGTAAACGCGCCCGCTTCGGACCATTTGCCTCTTTTAATTACAAGTCCAATAAACTCAGTGTGTTCACCAGTTTAAATTTCGGGCATTGGAACGGACTGAATGTGGTGGATAACAACAGAACGCTCAGTCGCAATGGAATCGATCAGTCGATCAATGCACACGGTACCTACGATAGTTATCAAAATGTGTTGTTCTATACTGCCGGACTGGAGTATGATCTAAGCCCTAAAACGTTATTGGGTGTTTATGTGAACGGAAACAGAAACGACGACCTTTACAACACGAAAATGGAAACGAATATCAGTAATGGAAGTGATTTTAATTACAGTAAATTGCTTTTTACGGTGAAGGATAAATATCTTATTAACTCTCCTTCCTACAATCTGAGCCTGATTCAGAAGATAGACACCACAGGAGGTCAGTTAAAACTAAGTGCCGGATATAACAATTACCTGGAAAAGCAACGGAAAGAAAATGAAAATCGCTTTTACGACGGCAACGACCTTGAGGTAGCGCCTGCCAGTAATTACAATACTAAAAACGACCGCGATTTTAAAGTCTACACACAAAAGTTAGATCTCAACAAAA
>CAZMHW010000608.1:0-2601 GCA_964566105.1 uncultured Akkermansia sp. | reverse complement strand
AATTATCACTGCCCGTAAATTACGCGATGAGAACTCGGTATTGAAACGTAAAGACAAAAAATTAATTGAAGCGAGAGACGCGGTTCCTGCAACGGCTAATCCAATCCTTCAAGGTATTACACGTGCTTCGTTACAAACTAACAGCTGGATCTCAGCCGCATCTTTCCAGGAAACAACAAAAGTATTGAACGAAGCCGCAGTAAACGGAAAAGTAGATACCTTGTTAGGACTGAAAGAAAACGTAATCGTAGGTCACTTAATTCCTGCCGGTACTGGTCTTCGTCAATACGAAAAACTGGTTGTAGGAAGCAAAGAAGAATACGAGCGTTTGATGGCTTCGAAACAGGAAGTTGGAGAGGAAGCGTAGTGAAATGCTGAATGATAAATTCTAAATTTTAAATTAAAGACCCCGTCAGAAATGGCGGGGTTTTTTGTTGCTTCTTTTTAAACACAGAGGGACGGGGGCACTGAGGGAGTTAGTAGTTTTTAATTATTAATTTTTAATAAGTCCCGGGATGAAAGCCCTGTTTTTTGTTTTAGAGCTCTTTTTCTACGTAAATTTTTTAAATTTGAGTTTCTTACCCAAAATTACTTTGCATGAAAAATATCGTAGCCTTTTTGTTGGTAATAAACTCTGTGTTTATTTGTGCGCAGAAAGAATATGCTTTCGCATCTACGGGTCAACAGAAGCTAATAATAAATCCTTCACTTACTGCCAGTTTAAAGGGTTTGGAAGTGCAGACACTTTTTGCCTTTACTCCTGATGATCGTATTAAGAGCCACTATGAGGGAGTATCATACGGTGGCAATAAATTTAGTTTTGGCCTATCCAGAACGCGGTATAGCAACTATTATGGTAACAGTTATACAGGATATGTCTCCACTCAATTAGATCTAAGCGCAAGCTATAAAATCAGTTTAGGTAAAAAACTAGTTATTGTTCCTTCTATTCAACTATCTGTTTTTAAAAACAATTACATAGATACGAGAAATATCAATGAAGAATCTGACGGAAGTTATTCAACCGGATTGTTATTAGACTTAGACAAAACTATAACTTTTGGAATCGCGTTTTTCGATCTCAATCCACATGACACAAGAACTCATTTTGGTCGCAATATTACATGCCAATATTATCATGTGTCTTTGGTATTACTTACGAATAAGGCCGTTAATATACAACCCTACTCTATCTTGAAGCTACTACATAGCCATGATTACCTGGAAGGTGGTGCATTTGTAACTTATAAAATCGCTTCTCTTCAAACAGGAATAAGAACTTTTAGTCAAAATAACATAAAACGGTATTCCAATGAGATCTATGATCAGGGAACTGGTATTATTGCAGGGCTAAGCCTTTCTATTAAAAAATTCAAATTTGGTTATACTTACTTAATCAATGAAATGAATTTTCATGAATTTTATATAGCATTTAAGGCTTTTAATAAGTCAGGTAATCTAAACAGAAATCTCATGCTCAATTAATGTACTGATTTATTTCACATTCAACTTCAGAAAACTCTCCCCATTCAAAAATCCCTCAAGTTTATCGCCCATCTTCACCTGCCCTACTCCTTCCGGAGTGCCAGTGTAGATCAAATCGCCGACTTTAAGAGAGACGAACTGAGAAACATAGGCAATTACCTTGTCGAATGAAAAAATAAGGTCTTTGGAGTTGCCCTTTTGTTTTGAAATACCGTTGACTTTTAATTCAAAGTTTATGTTATTGAGATCCAGGTCTTTCTTGTCCATGAAATTTCCAATGGGAGCGCTGTTATCAAATGCTTTGGCTTTTTCCCAGGGCAAGCCTTTTTCTTTGGCTTTGGTTTGCAGGTCGCGGGCAGTGAAATCAATACCCAGACCAATTTCATTATAGTATTTGTGCGCAAATTGTTCCTCTATGTGCTTACCTGCTTTACTGATTTTAATCACCAGTTCTATTTCGTGATGCAGGTCGTTGGTAAATGAAGGAAGATAAAAATCGTTTTCCTTTAGCAAAGCGGTATCCGGTTTCATAAAAAATACCGGTTCGGTTGGCACTTCATTTTTTAGCTCTTTAGCGTGTTCGGCGTAATTACGGCCTATGCAGATTATTTTCATGTTTTTTTATTTGTTTTATTCTTCTTTACTTTTTTCCTTGATGAAAAAAGTAACAAAAAAATCAAGGCGATTTGCCAACCTGAATTTTTCGCTAAACTGCCTAAAAATTATACCCATCTAACGAAAAATTCGGGTTCGCACCAAATCGCCATTCGCCATCGCACTATCCTAGACGTAAGCTAACTGCCTATTTTGCCAGCAATCCGTATAGATTCGAATAAAAGGGACTCAAGTTTCAATCGTAAATTTAAAATAAAATTCCACATTATTTGGTACATTTGTTGCCTGAATATGGAAAGTAATTTCGACATTATCATTGTAGGTGGAGGCATTGTAGGACTTGCTACGGCTTATAAACTTACCTTACAGCATCCCAATAAAAAAATCCTGGTTCTTGAAAAAGAGAAAGAAGTAGCGGCGCATCAAACCGGCCATAACAGTGGAGTGATTCACAGTGGCATTTATTACAAACCTGGATCATACAAGGCCAAAAACTGTGTA
>CAZMHW010000607.1:0-2612 GCA_964566105.1 uncultured Akkermansia sp. | reverse complement strand
TGCCGATGCCGTGAAAAAAAGTTTTGCCACCGCCGAAAAAATAAAATACGAAGGCAGGTATTACAGAAAGGATATTGGGAAGGATTTGATGAACCTTTAAAAATAGTTATTTCTGACAAAGGCCTTTCTTCAAAAATGGAGAAAGGTTTTTTTGTTTTTAGAGCTAAGGCCGATATTAAATATGTGATTTGATAATTGAACAGATAATTTTTTTCTATTTTTTTTAATCTGTGTAAAAAATCCGATTTGTGGTCGTATTAATAAATTTCAATTGCGCACTTTTGAGATCTTAAATATTCTGTAAGCCCAACAAACAATATCAGGTGAGAGGCCAGTATCATTCTTTTTGTAGCGGTTGCTATTAAAGGCAGTGATTTCGCTTATTCCGGACTTAGTTCTGTAATACGAGTGATTTTGTTAAACGCGAGCAGACTTGATTAAGAAAAAGAAACACACTCAAAAACACAAAATCAAAAAGAATAAAACACAGCCAAACCCCAAGTGTCATCATCAAAATGGCCAGCCAATTTTTATTTACAAAACACGCTTCAAAAATTATTTTAATTAAGTAAAGATTATGATTTATTTCAGCTCAATTGATTTTAACCAGACTGAATTTGCGCCAGAGGCTTTCGTTTACCCAGAAAAATGAAACATAAAAAATAAATAACAATAAATATCAACACATGAAACAATCCCAAGAACACATCCCAAGAAATTACTTTAGAATTAATTTTCTTGTAACGCTTATTTTGTTTTTAATAGGCGGCAGAATACTGGCACAAAACGTGGCTTTGCCCGCTACAAGTATATGTTTACTTGGCAACACCGGTGTTGTGTTGTCCGGGCCTAATAATTTGACCCAAAACCAGGCTACAATTGGTTCTCCAGATCCCCGCTGGCAAGTGAGCACTTTTACCTCCGGGGTCGGACCAAATGCAACGGTTATATCTCCACCTTTTCAGGCGACTACATGCCTTGGATGGACAGCGAATAGCAGTTTACCCAACACGCCCGCTACATGGATTACTATGCCAGGATTAAACTGTGGTAGTATTGCGGGAAATTACTCCTGCACTGCACCCCCTATCAATGACTTATATTTCCGACTCGTTATTCCACTCGGACCCACACCCATGCTTCATATAAATTGGTTAATATTTGCAAGTGATTATGTGGCGGATATCAAAGTAAATGGTGTGGCCGCCTACACCACAACACCGCCAACTAGCTATCCAACTCAACGTGCATGGGGCATGAATTTCAATTGGTGTACCAACTGGATTAGCGGTAATAATGAGGTTGTTGTTCACGTGAAAGCTTTCCCCGGGCTTCTAAGCAACTGCCAGGTAATGGGAATGAAAGTACTCGCTACTTGCGGCAGTTCTATTCCATATGTTAACCTCACCGGCCCAAACCCTCTATGTGCCAATTCTCCGGGGCAATATATTGCTCCAACAAAAACCGCTTTGGGACTTTCATCCGGTGCTCCGATTACATATAGCTGGTCAAAACCCAGTTCTTTTGGACTTGGTGCAGGTAATAGTCCGGTAAGTAATCAATACAATGTAACTTCAGGTACACAATCAGGCATGATCGGAGTAGGAATTTTATCTCTCACGCCTAATGGATATTCGTGTTTATACACAGGTGGCTATAGTGTTACAGTGCCGCCACAACTTACAATTACACCAAGTGCTACAATGGTCTGCTCCGGGGATTGTATTACGCTGGTTGCAAGCGGAGCGCAGTCTTACGTCTGGACTGCTGGTAATAATAACCCAATAGGAACAGGACCTTCGTTAGTAGCTTGTCCCACTCAAAATACAACTTACAAAGTCACAGGTACAACTGCTTCGGGTTGTACATATACTAAAACCATTTTTATTCCGGTCTCTCAAAAACCAATTGTTATTGCAAATACCACGGGCACTGTATTTTGTCAGGGGCTGGGCATTGGTATGTGGCCGGGAGGTAATGCGGCTTCCTATAAATGGCAACCTGGTAATATAACTGCCATAATTAATACTCCTATTACTTTTTTCCCAACGCAGTCAACAGTTTACAGTTTAATTGGTACTTCTGCAACAGGCTGTACAACCACAAAAAATGTAAATGTTGTTGTTAATCCCAAACCAAATCTTACAGTAGCCGCTACGCCATCTACCATTTGTAGCGGTAATTCGACAAACCTTACAGCCAGCGGTGCTACGAATTACCTTTGGCAACCAGGTGGGTCTAATTTAGCTTCAATTGTAGTTAGTCCCACAGTTATTACTGTATATACTGTAACAGGCAGTTTTACTACTGGATGTACCTCTTCTAAAACAGTGGCAGTATTGGTAAATCCTTCGCCAACGGTAATTGTTAATCCACCTTCCATTTGTCCGGGAATTACTAATATATTAACTGCAATTGGCGCCCCCCCAAATAGTTTCACCTGGACCATTTTTGGTACCCCGATCAATACTGTAATCCCGAATACACCGACTATTGCAATAACCGCAACTGCTTGTACTAACGTCCAGGTATGCGGTAAGGCTGCTAACGGATGTATTAAATGTACTACGCTTGCATTGTGTCCGGGTGCTCCTGTACCTCTTACAATTTCT
>CAZMHW010000606.1:0-2624 GCA_964566105.1 uncultured Akkermansia sp. | reverse complement strand
AAGTTACCGTTTTCAAAGACTAAGGATATAAAAGTAAGTAAAAATCAATTTTTTTCATATATAATTTAGATAAAGAGTGCTAAACGGGGTTCTGCTTCGTAAAAACGGTCAGGTATTGGTCTGAACAAGGTGCTTTACCGCCAGCCCGGTACCATTCACCGACCTTTGACTCCGGCTGACCTAATGTGCCTTGTGGGAGGTTTGCAATCGACGTAATTTTACAAAAAAATACAGAATGGAAGAGCAACACATACCGAACGACGAGACCTGGAAGGCGATGGAAAAAAAAGAAAGACGGGGAAAGATCATGGGTGGATTACTGATCGTAGCCGTAGGGATCCTTTTTTTAGCCAGGGAATTGGGAGCAGAGATTCCTTTTTGGGTGTTTTCATGGAAGATGTTACTGATGGGACTGGGTCTGATCATTGCCATCAAACATAAATTTTTACACCCTGGCTGGATCGTTTTAATGGCCATTGGCGGCGCCTTTTTAATTACAGACATCTACCCTGAACTAAATATAAAACCCCTGCTTTGGCCAAGTATTTTGATCCTGATAGGACTGGCCATTGTGTTTAAACCCCGCAACAGTGAGGCTATGAAAGCCAAATACCGTTGCAGGCAATGGAGACATCAGCACCGCGATTTTTACAAAGCAAAGTACGGTGAAGAGTATAAAAACAGATACACCGAGTACTACAAGAAAAAGTACGGAGAAGACTATAAAGGTCAGGTAGCGGATTTTTACAATAAGGAAGAGCCCCTGAACGACGACTACATAGACTCCTTTGTGTTTATGGCCGGTGTGAAGAAAAACATAGTGACCAAAAACTTTAAAGGCGGACAAGTGACCAGTGTGTTTGGCGGTGCCGAGCTGGACATGACACAGGCCGACTTTGAAGGTAGAGCTAATCTGGAACTCACTCAGGTGTTCGGAGGTACTAAGTTGATAGTGCCTGCCAACTGGGAGATAAAATCGGAACTCTTAACCGTGCTGGGCAGTGTGGAAGACAAACGTCCTGTACCAAGCACTCTAAGCACAGAAACGCCGAAAATACTGGTACTGACAGGTACCACGGTTTTTGGAGGCATTGAAATCAGAAGTTATTAAATCAAACCTATTAAAATTTAACCCTATGCAAAAGTACCTCGCCAAACTCATGTTCAATATCAATATTGATAATGGAATAGATGCCTCTCAGTTCGATGAGCAGGTAAGAATAATAGAATCGCGCAACCTGGAAGACGCTTTCCACAAAGCCAGAAGCATTGGCAAAAAAGAAGAGGAAACCTTTTTAAATGCCGAAAATAAGCTGGTAAACTGGGAATTCATTGACGTGTCGGATGTTTACGCGCTGGAAGAAGTAAAGGATGGAGAGCAGGTATATTCCACTACCCATAAAATCAAAGACAATCAATCGTATATCAGCTATATTCGACAAAAGTCTATGGAAATCCAGGTAAAAAACCTAACATTTGCATAGACAGAGTTTTTGAGGAATCCATTTTCATACAGTGTTGGAAAGATGATTTCCATTTACGCCACCTGGTGGTTTTTCTGGGCCCTGGTACAGGGTCTGGTTTTACACCGCCTGGGCCTGAGTTGGAAGATCTCGTACATTGATTCCTTTGTTTCCAATATTTTGTTGGGCGGACTAGCCCTAACGGCTATTACCATTTACCGCTTTTATCAACCGGGCAAGGGAAACAGGATCTACCGTTTTATTTATGCCCTGGGGATCACCGCTTTTTATTGTATTTCGGTGAAATGGATCCTGGAACAGTTGCTTCCCGAGGAACCTCAGTACCTCGATTTCCTGGACCTCTCCATGCCCCTGCGATTTATTGGTGGCTTGCTGATCATTTCGTTTGTGACCTTACTGAACTGGCTGTGGAATATTTTAAAAGAACAAAAGGAACAGGAACGTCGCAGTAACGAGGCGGAACAATTGATTAAAGAAGCAGAATTGGTTAAACTCAGACAACAATTGCAACCGCATTTTTTGTTTAACAGTTTAAACTCCATTAGCGCACTGGCAGGTTCAAAGCCCGATGAGGCAAGAAAAATGATCCAACAGTTATCGGATTTTTTAAGAGGTACTTTAAAAAAGGACGAACAGCAGACCGTTCCTTTGAGAGAAGAGTTGGAACATTTAAAACTCTATCTTGAAATTGAGAAAGTACGATTTGGACATCGCCTGAACGTAGAGATAGATGTGAAAGAGGAAGCTCTGGAAGCGAAAATTCCACCTCTGCTCTTGCAACCCATTGTGGAGAATGCTATTAAATTTGGGTTGTACGGTACCATTGATAAGATTGTGGTGAGTGTGGAAGCCCATACTGAACAGGGTTTATTGCTGGTGGAAATAAAAAATCCGTTTGACGCGCAAACACAAGCCGCCGGCAGAGGTACCGGTTTTGGACTGAGTTCGATCCAACGCCGTTTATTTTTGCTGTATACCCGTAACGACCTTTTAATAACAGAAAAGAAAGAAACTAGTTTTACAACCCGGTTAAAAATACCGCAACTCCATAATTAAAATAGAATAACGCATGAAAACAGTGGTAATAATTGACGACGAACCTTTGGCGAGAAGTATTGTGCTGGAATATCTGCAAAGCAG
>CAZMHW010000605.1:0-2635 GCA_964566105.1 uncultured Akkermansia sp. | reverse complement strand
ATCAGTATGTGCGTGATGTTTATTTACGCCCCGAAAATTTCGTATTTTATTGACAAACACCCTACTTTCAAAATTCTGGCCCTCTCCTTTTTGGTGCTTATTGCGGAGTTGCTGGTGGTGGAAGGCGTTCATGTGGATAAAATTCAGATTCCGAAATGTTATATTTATTTCGCGATGGCCTTTAGTTTCGGGGTGGAATTGCTAAATTTGAAACTCAGAAAAAAGAACAATCCTGTGGAATTGAGAAAAAACACCCTGGAGGAATAAACCGGCTGACAAATCCGATTTTAGGTGCCCTCTTGAACAAGGAGTGGAAATGAAGTCTGTGTGAACACCGGGTGGAAACAAACAACAATTAAGACTATGAACGACAAAATAAAAATACTTGAACAAAAAAAAGCGGAAGCCTTGTTAGGCGGTGGACAAAAACGGATTGACGCGCAACATAAAAAAGGCAAACTTACAGCCCGTGAGCGTATCCATTTTTTAATGGACGAAGGCAGTTTTGAAGAAATTGGTATGCTCGTGCAACACCGCAGTAACGACTTTGGTTTAGAAAAAGAAAAATATTTAGGAGACGGTGTGGTAACCGGTTACGGAACCGTGAACGGCCGATTAACCTACGTGTTCTCGCAAGACTTTACGGTGTTTGGTGGAAGCTTAAGTGAAACCCACGCGGAAAAGATCTGTAAAATAATGGATCTGGCCATGAAAAACGGCGCACCCCTTATCGGACTGAACGACTCCGGAGGCGCCCGCATTCAGGAAGGTGTAGTTTCCCTTGGAGGTTACGCGGACATCTTTTACCGGAACGTGCGCAGCAGCGGGGTCATTCCGCAGCTCTCGGCCATTATGGGGCCTTGTGCCGGCGGCGCGGTGTACAGCCCGGCCATGACTGATTTTATTCTCATGGTAGAAAACACCAGCTACATGTTTGTTACCGGACCTAACGTAGTAAAAACCGTTACGCACGAAGAAGTAACCAGCGAAGAACTGGGCGGTGCGGTGACCCATGCCACCAAAAGCGGTGTAACACATTTTGCGTGTGCTAATGAAGTGGAAGCCATCAATTACCTGAAAACCTTATTGAGTTACGTGCCACAAAACTGTGAAGAAGACGCGCCAAGCGTGCCATACGAAGCTGGTAATGAACTCCGTCCCGAATTAAACGACATTATCCCGAACAACGCCAATCAACCTTACGACATCCGTGAGGTAATTGAAAAAGTGATTGACAGCGACAGTTTTTTTGAAGTCCACAAATTATTTGCCGAAAACATTGTGGTGGGTTTTGCCCGTTTGGCGGGAAAAAGCATTGGCATCGTGGCCAACCAGCCAGCAGTACTTGCCGGGGTGTTAGACATCCACTCCTCTACCAAGGCCGCGCGTTTTGTGCGTTTTTGCGATAGCTTTAACATTCCCCTTTTGGTATTTGAAGACGTACCGGGCTTTTTACCAGGTACCGACCAGGAATGGAACGCCATTATTACGAACGGCGCTAAACTTCTGTACGCCTTCAGCGAAGCTACAGTGCCGCGCATTACCGTTATTACCCGCAAAGCTTATGGCGGCGCGTATGACGTGATGAACAGCAAACACATTGGCGCCGACATGAACTATGCCTGGCCAAGTGCGGAAATTGCCGTGATGGGAGCCAAAGGCGCAGCGGAGATCATCTTTAAAAACGAGATCAGCACCGCCAAAGACAAAGACGCCAAGTGGAAAGAAAAAGAGACCGAGTACCAGACCATGTTTGCCAACCCCTACCGTGCGGCAGAACGAGGCTTTATTGACGAAGTAATTAAACCCGAGGAAACCCGTGAGAAACTCATCAAAGCATTTAAAATGCTTGAAAACAAGGTGGACGTGCTTCCTAAAAAGAAACATGGGAATATTCCTTTGTAACAGAAGCGAACCTTCGGTTATCTCCCCAAATTGAGGTGAGATAACCGATAGTTTATAGCGGATATATATTGATTAGGGACATGAACTCACCTAGACAACTATTAATATGACGCTAAAAAGACTTTATATCAAAGCGGTTATTTTGCCTTCAATAATAGTTATCGTAGGGATGAGTATCTTATCGATAACCGACCCTCATGACTACACAACGCAATGGACATCAAAAGAATCGATTATATTCATCTCCATTCTAATTTCATTCATTTACTCACTGATAATTTGTGTACTCGCGTTGACTATTTTTCTCAACAATAAAATTATCAAGCAAAATGGTCCTGCATCTTTTTTATCTTGGTTTCTTTTACCAATGACATGGATAATACTTGCGTTGTCAAAGTCTTTGTATCACAGCCAAAAAATTGGTGGGGGTTATGACATTAACTTTTTATATTTAACTGTTCTCAATTTGCCTTTTGTTATTGGTCTTGTTTGGACATACATTCTCTTTAGAAAATCTAAGGTGAAAATCCCGTAGAGAGGCAAAATCTTCTGTGTATACGCACAGCCTTAACCGCAAACCGACCCCAACTGAGGGACTTATTTACAATCACCATTCGGTTCACAAAACTGACCGTCCTGAATTTTTAGCGCATTGGGATTGTCCTTTTGCCATTCGGAAAAAGCCTTTTCAAGCGTTTTTAAAATCTCAGTTGGCTGTTGAGCACCAGCA
>CAZMHW010000604.1:0-2636 GCA_964566105.1 uncultured Akkermansia sp. | reverse complement strand
GGCAAGCAGACTGTAGATCCCTCCCATTTCTTTTAATTTACCCTTAACAAAACTTTGCATTTCCGCAGCACTGATGTCCGGTTGGGTGAATTTTCCGTTTTCGTAGCAGTAGCTGCAATACATTTTGTTCTGGCTGCCGTCTGCGTTACTTCCTCCGCCTTTGGGATCTTTGCTCAAAGGCATCGCACAACTTTGACAATTTTTATACGTTTTTTCCATGGTATTATTTTTTGTAAAGTAAAGTAATGCTGGTGACAACCCTATGGCAGCCGCTTTTGAATTTTTGTTTTGAGTTTACTTCACTCAGTTAATCCGTCCGGTCGGCGTACTCCACACGGCCATCATCGTAACGCGTGGCAATGCGGTTTAACTTGCCGTAATAATTCTTAAAAAACTCTACGGTAAACGTATCGTTCCCGCGCACGCGCATCATACTGCTGGTCATTGGTATGAGCGGGAATTTGGCTTTGCCTGTTTTTTGATAATATAAAATACCGTTGGAAAAACTCACTGCGTAGGCTCCGTAAAGTCCCGAGAACTTAATCAGCGTGGCGGTGTCGAGTTGAATGGGGTGATTGATGGATTGAATTAAATCGAACTGCCATTTCAAACTTTTTATTTCACTCGAATCTTTCGCTTTGTCAAACGCATCTTCAAAGATTTTTGATTCCGCTATCTCCAGGGCTCTTTCCGCAGGAACTTTGATGTCGGGAGTAACGCCTATTTTTTCCCAGTTGCGTTTGGTAACCGGGCTGGTGGCCCTGCCAAAGGGAATGTCGCACACAAAACCACTGCTCAAAGGGCGGTAAGTTACCGTATGCGCCCCGCCACGGGTCACTTCTCCCACAATGGTGGCGCGTTTCAGGCATTGAAGCTCGTAGCTCAATCCTTCTGCCGCGGAAAAAGTTTTGTAACTGGTGAGGATGTACAAAGGAATGTCGGTCAGCACCCCGTAAGCAGAGTCGGGTACAGTCCAATAAGGCAAAGTAGTGTTTTCACTGCGGATGTAAATATCCACGACATGGGTGGGCACTTTAAAAAAATGACTGATGATGTGGTTCACCATGTCCGGCGATCCGCCAATACCATAACGCAGGTCGATCACAATGGCACGTGTATTTGACAGCAGCTTCAACGCCGCGTCTGCAGTGGCTTTTGAATAATTGTTGAGCCTCGAAAAACCGCTCAGTTCCAAATAGCCGATGTTACCATTTAAGATCTCCACTTTTTTAAAACCGAAGTTTTTTTCTTTTTCCTGTCTTAATTTATCGGCGACCATCTTGGGCACATCGTCAATGTTACCAAGCAATTCGTTGGCCATTTGTGGATTGTATTCCAGATGAAAATGTTCATCCCTGTTAATGAACAGAATATCAGAGGTCAAAGCACCGGCAAGGGCATGTGGGTCTTTAATGTTATTGTAATGTCCTTCCTTATAGCGCTTCTTGATGTAAGAATTCATCTTAATGGCAGCGTCTTTGATCACATAGTATTTAATGATCTGGTTGGTGAGACTGTCTATAAGTGTTTTGGTAGCAGCCGTACTCAGAGGAAAAGCTGAAGCTTCGGTTTGGGCAGAACTTAATTCTGAAAATAAAATAAGGGTGATGAAAAGGAAAGAAGAAAAAGTCCTGCTCTTCCGGCTGTTTATTCTGACAGTCTTTAAAAAATACCTTATCATATAATGTTTTTTAAAGCAGGACTGGTAAATTGATAATGATAAAGATAATAAAAGTTTGAGGACAAACAAATGATTGTCAATCGCAGCTTTAACACCTGGCGCAAGGTAAAACCTTATTTCTTACGAACAGGTACTCCCGTGTTTTTAGGAAGGGTGGCAATCTCCGTTACGAAACGGATGAGCTCTGTACTGAATTCTTTATTCAGGGGAAGGTCGGGATTGGAATAGATAGGCATTTGTATGGCCTTGTCCAAAGTATCACAGTTTTTGAGCACATGATTCATGTTTTTAATAATCCGAAGTTGGGCTTTGGGCTGATTTTTGGCCAGTAACTCTGCATCGATCACCTTTACCTGCATGTCGGTAGTTCCATTTACCACTAACACGGGAACCGTTAGTTTCTGAATTTCCACCGCGGGATCGTATTTCATCCAGGCCCGCATGTAGGGTTGTAAGGTAGGCCGGAAGATGCTGTAAAAAATAGGTGGTACATTGGTAAGTGTGTCTCCTTTTTTTAATTGATCGAGCATCCCGTAAATAATTTCTTTTACGTTATCTGGCACAGAAGAAAACTGTTCTTTCAGGATCACATCCACCGGACGACCTGCTCCGGCAATGGAAATATAACCGTCTACGTTTTTGTTTTTAATGGAAGCCAATAATCCCATCAGGGCGCCTTCACTGTGTCCTGCCACTATAATGCGGTTAAACCGTTGGTCTCTCGCCAACAGATCAATCCATTCGCGGGTATCCTGGGCAAAGGTTTCGGGACGCATTTCCATTTCGTCTTTGTTCACATCTGTACTCTGACCTATGCCGCGTTTATCGTAACGCAAAGAAGCAAATCCGTTTTTTTGCAGTTCTTCGGCAATCATTTTTAGTGAATTATTAACCATTTCGTCATTATTACCGTTGCGGTCGGTTGGACCAGACCCGGCAATGATAAGCACAACAG
>CAZMHW010000603.1:2166-2641 GCA_964566105.1 uncultured Akkermansia sp. | reverse complement strand
AATTGTTATGGTAAAACCTGTCTTACCGAAATCGGGGAAATCATTCACTCCGATAAAATGTTCAGCGGAACCGTGGAACAGATGGGTAAAGTGATCGTAGTAAGTTACCGTTTGATAAATACCAAAGAAAAGAAAATCGAAAGGACTTACGTGCATGAATTTTTATATATCCCTGAAGAGATCCAGAACATCGTGAAGTTATCGGTAGCCGATATGTTCGGAAAAAAAATAGACCGTTTACTTATGGATAAACTCAGCAAACGTTACGAATTCGACAATTCAACCAATAATCCCAACCAGGAACGACTTCGGCTGGACGGGCCGCGCATGGGCTTTACAACCTACAGTGGAGGGCTTCGTGATCGGATGATGGAATCAAAAAACACAGGAGGCTTTGATGCTTTTCCGGTATTTTTTCAATTCGGATACCAATTCGAAAAACAATACCTCAACGAAGGAAAAATTCAGGCTTTGT
>CAZMHW010000603.1:0-2156 GCA_964566105.1 uncultured Akkermansia sp. | reverse complement strand
TACCTATGATCACAGGACTTGACCAAGGTTACTTTATTCCGAGTGCCAGTATTTTACATGGGATTCGCAGCAATGTAAATGGCTGGGAGTTTGCTTTTGGTCCTACTTTTAACCTGGTTCCGATGGCAAAAGGATATTACGACGCCAACAACGACTGGCAACTCGAAAATCAGTGGGACAAAGAACAGGGCAATAAAGGAAAAACCAATCCTTTTGAAATTGTGGACCGTTTAGACAGCCGTGGCGATTATGCACTTCACACAGCTTTTGTTCTGGCAGCGGGTCGCACATTTAAATCCGGCAAACTCAATATGCCTGTCAACGTGTTTGTAATTCCCGGCAGGGATGGCTGGAGATTTGGTCTATCCTTCGGATTTAACGCTAAAAACAAATAACTCACCCAAAAAAACGTTTAACCATGAGCAATCTTTTTTTGAACCAGTTTTCGGAGTTTGTATTTATTCACGTGATAGCGTTCTTAGAAGGATTGCTTGTGTTAAACTGCGGTTGGCGCGTAAATTACACCCGCAAGATCAATCATTTTTTTGTTTTCTTTTCGCCCTACCTGCTTAAGATCTTTTTTCCTTACCAGGAAAATCTTAAAACGCAGATCATTATTGCCCTGGTGGGTTTATCTACCCTTATCATTTATCTTAAACCCATTCGTGAACGCATACCTCTTGTAGCAACAATGTTTGCCGCATTTGACAGACCGGAAGACCGGCCACACACGCTCAAATGGTTATTTACACAATACCTCGCCACTTATGCGGTTGCCGTTCCTTTATGGTTGTTATTTGACAAAACCGGACATACGGAAGCCATCCCGATCATCATCCTGATAAACGCCATTGGTGACGGACTCGCGGAGCCTATTGGAATTACCTGGGGCAAACACAAATACAAAGTAAAAGCACTGTTTACCAATAAATTATACGAGCGCAGTTTACAGGGAAGTGCTTGTGTATTTGCAACGGCTGTGATAGCATTGGCTGTGTACAGGAACAATTTTTCGGGTTTACAGTTTATGGCTTCCTTACTTCTGGTTCCAGCGACTGCTACTGTAGCGGAGGCAAAATCGCCGCATACCTGGGATAGTCCTTTTATTTTTTTATTTACAGGTTTGAGTCTGCTTCTGATCTACAGCTTTTAAAAAAGCTGAGTTTGTAAAAAAATAAATTATATTCGTGATACAATTTCTTTACCCCAAAAAGATCATGAAAAAAATTATTTCCTTATTTCTCATTCTTGGTTTCTCACTTGCTCTTGCTTCGTGCCTCAAACCCAAACACAGCATTCGCGTAAATAATCAATTTTCAAGAGCTTTGAGCGTTATTATCGGGCCTGATAATTTTGGTAAAGTCGCTGCGGGAAATACGAGTAGTTATCAATCGGTTCCGGAAGGAAGTAACGCGCTGGGCGGCGATTTAACCGGTTCGGTAAGTATCAGTGGAAAAGGTAAACACAAATGGACCTTAACGATTACTTCCGCCGGCACATTCAGTATTGCGGAAGACAAGTAGTTTTTACAGACCTACAGATGCATGCGTGCCATTGGAGTAATCTCGAGACCTGAGAACTCTTTGTTCAGAAATTTATAATAGGCCGTGATGCCTATCATTGCAGCGTTATCGGTACAATATTCAAATTTGGGAATGAAGCAGGTAATACCCATTTCTTTTTCCAGCTCCATAACCTGTTTGCGCAATTCCGAATTGGCAGACACACCACCCGCAATGGCGAGTTGTTTAATGCCGGTATCCTTCAACACCTGCTTTGCATTTTTGATCAGCACCTTTATGAGGTGGCTCTGATAAGAAGCACAAATATCCTTTAAATTCTCCTCTACAAATCGTTCGTTTTTTTGTACATTATTCTGGATAAAATACAGAAAGGAGGTCTTGATTCCACTAAAACTGTAATTATAGCCCGGGACCTTTGTTTCCGCGAATTTAAATTTAGTAGAATCCCCCTCACGCGCCAGTTTATCAATCATTGGGCCACCCGGGTAAGGCAATCCAAGAATCTTCGCGGCCTTGTCAAAGGCTTCGCCAATGGCATCGTCATGGGTCTGACCCAGTAGGGTGTAGTCAAAGTGGTCTCGGAATAATACTAATTGGCTGTGCCCACCACTGACAATCAGGGCCAATAAGGGG
>CAZMHW010000602.1:0-2649 GCA_964566105.1 uncultured Akkermansia sp. | reverse complement strand
CTCTTATTCCACCTTTAGTATGAACGGCGAGAAAAGATTTAAACCCCGGCAAATGGAAAAGGACATGATTGGTCTGGGGCTTACCTTCAATAACGATAGGGCAGGTGACGCCCGTTATGGTACTACCCAGATATATGCCAGTGGGTCCTATATTTACCTCGGAAAGGCGGATAGCTCCCTTATTATCTCTTTAGGAATGAATGCAGGGTTTTGCCACGTTGGGTTTGACTACAGTAAAATGACGTTTGAAAATCAATACGACGGATTAGCTTACAACAAGAGTCTGGGTACCGGCGAAAGTTTCAGCTGGACCAGTAGAAATTTTATGGATTTTAGCCTGGGATCAGTAGTGCAGTACATTCTTAACGATAAACACCGTTTTACCTATGCCCTGGGAATCCATCACTTATCGTCTCCTGTTATCAGTTATCAGGGCAATGATCTGAGCAGGCTGGACTATAAGTTTACCAATTGCCTGAGTTATTCAACCCCGATTAAAGAAAATACGGATATCATCGTGGAAGGCTTGCTTACAAATCAAGGAAAAAACTATGAGTTGATTCCACATGTATCTCTTAAGTATTATATGGACCGGAAAATTAATCAGGCCATTCTTGGCGGTGTTTGTCTTCGCGCACGAGACGCAGTGGTAGTTCGTTTGGGTTATCACTATATGACATTGCAAAGTGGAATTTCTTACGATATTAATGTCAGTCGCTTTAACACTGCGAGTAATTTACGCGGTGGGTTCGAGATTTTTTTAAATTATGTTTTTAAAGTGAAGCCAGGTTTTATTGCCAAAAAAAGATACTGTCCTGTATTTATGTAATGTTGAAAAGGAATTTATTATACGGTTTAATAGTTGTTCTTGGTTCTTTTGTATCCATAAAGGCGCAGACGAATCAGATGCTCCGTGCACAAGTATTGGAAGCGGAAAAACACAAGGATTGGTATGGGGCAACTCAATATTACAACCGTTTGTTTTACAGTGACAGTACAAATATAAAAATGGCCTATGCCTATGCGGAAGCCAGTCGTTTGTGTTTTGATCTGGATATGGCACTTAGGCTCTATGTGAAGACCGCCACTGTGGATAATGGCAGGAGGTTTCCACTCACACTTTACTGGATCGCTCAGATCTTAAAAAACAAACAGCGTTATAAAGAAGCAAAGCAGTGGTTTGCGAAGTTTTATAAATTAAAACTGAAGAGCGAAAAATATGCTTACTACAAGGTGAAGGCCAAACTGGAAATGGAGGCCTGCGATTATGCGCAGATCTGGATCAAAAATCCGGTAATCGCGGCACCGGAGCATTTGGATGCCACTATTAATTCCAAACAAAGTGAATTCGCAGCCTTTGAAAAAGACAGTAGTTTGTACTTTTCTTCCCTGCGCGTGCCGGAAAGAAAAACTCCTCCAAAGGACGTGGAAGAAGCTTTGATGGAGGCAAACAAGGTTTATTTCAGTAAGATTTACCGGTCAGATATTAAAAATCAGAAATGGAAAAAAATCAAAGTACTGGACACAACCATTAACTCCAATTATTTTCACAGCGCGAACACTTGTTTTAGTCCGGATAATAAACACATGGTTATTTCCCGTTGCAGCAGTTTAAACGCGAGCGACTTCAAATGTGAGTTATTTGTAAGTTCCTACGAAAATAAAAAATGGCTGCCTCCGGTAAAAATGCAAGAGCCCGTAAATCAGCCCAGCGTGAGTACAACACAACCCAATTTTGGTATCATGAATGGTAAAATAGTTTTGTTTTTTTCAAGTGACCGGCCGGGTGGGGAAGGAGGGCTCGATATTTGGTACAGTGTGATGAATGAAAAAGGAATGTACAAGAAGCCTGTCAACGCCGGAAAACGGATTAATACCCCTGATGACGAAGTTACCCCCTGGTATGTGAGTGATAAAAATACCTTGTTTTTTAGCAGTACTTATCACAAGGGACTTGGAGGCTTTGATATTTTTAAATCAGAATTCAGGGACGGTGAGTTTTGGGAACCTCAGAATGTGGGCTACCCCATAAATAGCAGTCACAATGATATTTACTACAGTACGAATAAGAACGAGAGTCGTGTTTATTTATCGAGCAACCGCGTAGGGTCCTTGTTTGAGAATAAGGTCAATTGTTGCAACGATATTTATAGGTTTAATACCGATACGCTTGTTACACCTGTTCAGAAGATCGATACAGTCGGTATTTTTAAAGAACAATTAAAACTGCTGGTACCCTTAACGCTTTATTTTCATAACGATGAACCGGATCCCAAGACTAAAAATACCAGCACCACAAAAAACTATCAAACCACCTACAGCGATTATGTGGCACTTTCACCCATGTATGTAAAATCTTTTACTGAGGGATTAAAGGGCAAGAACAAAGATTTGGCTTTGAATAAAATTGAGAATTTCTTTACAGACAGTCTGGAGGCCGGTTTTGAGAACCTTGTTCAGTTTTCTGACTTACTCGAAAAAGTTTTAAGAAATGGGGAAACTGTAAAAATAACCATGAAAGGGTATTGCAGTCCACTTGCCAGCAACGACTACAATATTAGCCTCGCGAAACGAAGGATAAGTAGTTTGCGTAACTATTTTACGGTTGCAAAAAACGGATTCTTTGTAAAATACATCAATAACCAAACC
>CAZMHW010000601.1:0-2656 GCA_964566105.1 uncultured Akkermansia sp. | reverse complement strand
TGCTGAGTTTGTGAATTCCGTTTTGGGTAACCGCAATCTTATACCAGGTACCGGAGGATAAAACCGAAGTGTTCGAGAAGTTGGAAGTACCACGGGCTTCACTGTTATTATTACCGGTAATCTGCCAGTTAACATCGTATGAAATAAGTTCTTCCACTTGATTAGATGAGTTAACGCGGAAAGGATAAAGTTTGTATTGATTGAGGTTTTGATTTTTGCTTAAACTCCCTGTTTTTTCGAGTGTAAATTGATTGGAGAGAAATGTTGATAAATATTTTCTGATTACGGCAGCGTGTTGATCTTCGACAAGTTGCACTTTTTTTACGACCAACGAGGGAAGCGCCGATTGGCCATAGCTGGTGGTTTTGGATATCAGGTAGTATGGGAATTTGTTCTTTGATAATTCATAGTTTACATCTTTCATTTCAACGAACAAAACAGCTGTATCCGCTGTGTTTGTGCGAAGTATACGTGATCCCGGATTTACAGTTTGCGCAAGATTTGCCAGTTGCAGGAGAACAAAGAGGGAAGTGCAGATTTTGGTGAAATTCATAGAATTTGATGTCTTACTTACAAAGTACAGCAAAATAACGATTCAAGCAGCCAAAATATTGTTTCTATTTTTTTTTTGTTTTTCAAAATGTATTTCTATATTTGTGAAATAGGTTAGGTTAATATGCTCATATGAATCAACGCGTTCTGTTCTCAATATTAGTGTTTACTGTGTTTTTATTTGATCTGAAGGCTCAAGATCCTCAGTTCACACAATTTTACGCTAACCCTTTATATTTAAATCCTGCATTTGCCGGAACGGCTCGTTGCCCGCGCATTTGCATGAATTACCGTAATCAATGGCCTAATTTGAGTGGCCGTTATGTTACCTATTCGGTTTCAGGCGATTTACATATTGATGCGTTAGCGGGTGGACTTGGAGTATTGGTTACAACGGATGATCAGGCTCACGGAACTCTAAAAACAACAAATGCCAGTCTTATTTATTCCTATCAGGCGGTAATTAACAGGGAGTTTTCTCTGAAGTTTGGCTTGCAGGCTACTTATATGCAGAAATCACTGGACGTGCAAAATTTACATTTTGGGGATATGATCGATGCCCGCCGTGGTTTTGTTTGGAACACGAATGAAGCCATTCCTTCTCCAAATAAAAGTAACGCCGATTTTTCAGCCGGAGTTTTAGGATACAGTAAAAATTATTTCTTTGGATTTGCTGCCCACCATGTAAATCAACCTGACGAAGGTTTACTTGGCGCATCCAAACTGCCTGCAAAATTCACGGCACATGCCGGAGCAATTATTACCCTTGAAAAAGGAAACGAAAGTTATTTATCACCGAATATACTCTTTCAGTCCCAACAAAAGTTTAACCAACTTAATTTGGGACTTTATTATGTTAAAGGGCCGTTCGTAGCCGGTTTATGGTACCGTAACGCCGACGCCGTAATTGCATTGATAGGGATTAAAAACGACAATTTTCAGGCAGGGTATAGTTATGACGTAACTGTCTCAAAATTAGCAGGTAACACAGCCGGAGCACACGAAATTTCTGTTCAAATCAAGTTTGAATGTAAAACGAAACGGAAAAAATACAGGACCATTAGTTGTCCATCTTTTTAACTATATTTGTAACCTTTTAGTAAATATAACGTTATAGCGTTTAATCATTGTTTTAATATGAATATAAATTGGATAAAAAACCGCAGATCGTTAGCCTTTGTTATGGCAGCAATCCTGGTTTCATGTTCCCAGGAACGTTCTCCGGTTACCGGCTGGGCATATAATGATCCCGCAAATGGTGGTTTTGAAAAACCTCCCTACGAAGAACAGGAAACAGGTCCCGGTCTGGTTTTGATCGAAGGCGGTACCTTTACGATGGGTCGTACTGAAAATGATGTTACCTATGAATGGAACAACGTTCCCCGCAGGGTAACTATTTCTTCATTTTATATGGATGAAACAGAGGTAAGTAACTTGTCCTATGTAGAATACCTTTATTGGACTGCACGTGTTTTCGGACCAACCTTCCCTGAAATTTATTACAAGGCATTGCCTGATACTCTTGTTTGGCGTGAAAAACTGGCTTACAACGAGCCTTATGTAGAATACTATTTACGCCACCCTGCTTACCGTGACTATCCTGTTGTAGGTGTTAACTGGTTGCAAGCCAGTGAATTCTGCGCCTGGAGAACAGACCGTGTAAATGAGTTTATTTTAATTCGTGAAGGTCTTTTGGAACACACCCAATCTCCTTCCGATCAGGATTATTTCAGTACTGAAGCTTATTTGTCTGGTAAATGGCAAGGGCAGTTAAAAACTAAATTACCTTCGTTTGACGGACAAAATCCTGAACGCGAAGTTAAAATGGAAGATGGGATCTTTTTGCCAAAATACCGTCTCCCAACAGAAGCGGAATGGGAATTTGCAGCTTACGGTTTAATTGGAAACACTATAGGAGAACGTATTACAGATCGTCGTATTTATCCTTGGAATGGTCATGGTGTGCGTAATGCAACAGACCGCTACCTGGGTCAGATTAACGCCAACTTTGTTCGTGGTGCAGGTGACTATATGGGTACTGCTGGTTTCTTAAATGATAATGCCGATGTAACCGCTCCGGTTTACAGCTACTGGCCTAATGATT
>CAZMHW010000600.1:0-2660 GCA_964566105.1 uncultured Akkermansia sp. | reverse complement strand
ACCCATGCACAGTAAGCAAATAAAACAAGCTTCAGTTTACAGGAGGCGATTGACTATTCGCTGAAACACAGTCCTAATTACTTAAACGCGGAGTTGGATTACCAGAGCGCGGACTACAGAAGAAAAGAGATTACTGGAACAGGATTACCTCAGATTTCGGGTAGTATTGATCTGAAAGATTATCTTTCTATACCAGTGTCTTTGCTTCCATTGGATAAACTTAATCCAAATGTTCCTGCAGGAACATATACCACAATTCAATTCGGAACTAAATACAATGCTACCGCGGGATTAAGTGCCAGTCAGTTAATTTTTAGTAGCGATTATATTTTTGGTTTGAAAGCACAGAAGGAATTCATGAATCTTTCCAAGATAAGTATAACACGAAGCAAGGCCGATTTAGTATCCCAGGTTACAAAGGCATATTATACCGTGTTGATAAGCCGCGACAGAGTTAAGTCATTGGAAGGTAATATTGTCAAACTGAAAAAAACCTACGAGGACACCAAAGCAATTAACCAACAAGGGTTGATGTTTGAATTGATTGATGTGGAAAGATTGGAAGTTTCTTACAACAACCTGCTGACAGAAAAAGAAAAGACCGAGAGATTGATAGGACTTTCTGAATTAACACTGAAGTTTCAGATGGGCTATAAACTTGAGGATCCAATCTCCCTCTCAGACAGTTTGAATCCGGAAATTAATTTTCAGGATCTGAGTGCAAGCAAAACAGACATAACGTTACGACCGGATTATCAATTATTGCAGTCACAACAGAAACTTCTGGATTTGGATGTAAAAGCTAAAAAGTATGTTTTTTTGCCAACACTTGCAGCCTATGGTTCTTATCAATACAATGCGCAACGTCAGACGTTTAATTTTTTCGAGGCAAGCAATGGTGATTTAACCAAAAAGTGGTTCAAGGTATCTTTAATCGGGGCGACTTTAAATTTCAACGTATTTACAGGTTGGCAACGTATGAACAGGCTCGAGCAGGCAAAAATAGCCGCGCTAAAAAACCAAAACACGATGAGAAATCTGGAATTAGCTGCCCAATTGGAAACAAATTCAGCCAGTGTAAATTACACAAATGCTTATGCCAGTTTGGTAAGACAAAAGAAAAATGTGGAGTTAGCGCAACATGTTTATGATGTGGCCAGAAAAAAATACGAAAGTGGCCTTGGCAGTAACATTGAAGTGGTAAACGCGGAAACTGATTTAACCAGCGCTCAAACCAATTATTACAATGCCATATTTGATATGATTGTGGCCAAAACCGATTATTTAAAAGCTACCGGCACCCTTGTAAAATAAAATTTTAAGTACGCGAAAGAAAACAGTAAAAAAATGAAAACTAAAAATCAATATAATTCAACCTCTCTAATAAAAAACATTATGCTTAAAAATTCAATACTCATCCTAGCTCTCACAATTATGGTGACAGCCTGCGGTGGTGGCGCTGATAAAAAGGCCCAACTCGAAAAACTGAAAAAAGAAAAGTCGGCCCTGGACACAAAAATAGCGACCCTGGAAGAAGAGATCGCTAAAACGGATACGACTAAAAAAGACAAAGACATTGAAGTGATGGCGGCGCCAATAAACCTGACGACGTTTAAATCGTACATTGAAGTTCAGGGAAGAGTAGACGCGGATGAGAGCGTGTATTTGTCAACCGAAATGCCGGGTACTATTACAAAGATCAATGTAAAAGTAGGCGATCATGTATCAAAAGATCAGGTACTGGCAGAAACAGATGCCAGGCCTACGATACAACAAATATCTGACCTTGAAACAAACCTGGAATTAGCTAAACAAGCTTATAGCAGACAGGAGAATTTATGGAATCAGAAAATAGGAACTGAAATGCAGTACCTGCAGGCTAAAACAAACAAGGAAAGTCTTGAAAAGAAATTAGCTGCCCTTCAGCAACAATTAAAGATGACCAAAATTATTTCTCCGATCGAAGGAACTGTTGATGCTGTGGACATTAAATTGGGTCAAATGGTAGCACCTGGTTTAAGCGCTGTTACCGTGGTTAATTTTTCCAGTTTAAAAGTAAAAGCCGACGTTGCAGAAACCTATTCTTCGCGTATTAAAAATGGTGACGATGTTCTAATCCTTTTTCCTGACATGAAAGACTCGGTAACGTCTAAAGTGCATTACGCTTCAAGAGCTATTAAGCCATTAACACGCACATTTGGAGTAGAGATTCTTCTTGACAATAAAAAGGAGTATCATCCGAATACAGTTGCCCGATTGAGAATTAACGACTACCAGTCACCAAAACCAGAAGTAGTGGTTCCTGTAAAATACATACAAAAAGGTGCAGAAGAAAGTTTTGTGATGGTGGCCGAAGGAGGAAAAGCTTCTAAGAAAACCGTGAAAATTGGCAGAGAATACAGCGGTATGGCTGAGATCACAGAAGGGTTGAAAGAAGGGGATATGATCATTACAGATGGTTATGACCTTGTGAATGAGGGAACACCGATTAAAGCGGTTACAACTAGTAAATAAACAGAACTGATTAATTAAAACAAAAGTCATGTTAGATAAAATAAAAGAATTTAAACCCTCCAGCTGGGCGATAGATAATAAAATGACGGTCTACCTGATCACCATTTTTATTACAATTGCCGGTATTATGGCTTATAATTCTCTTC
>CAZMHW010000599.1:0-2661 GCA_964566105.1 uncultured Akkermansia sp. | reverse complement strand
CCTGAATACATACTCAATGGTGAGTGGGAACTGGAAGCGGGACAAAAAAAGCTCATTGGCCTGATGGGAACTGAAGCCTTTGACACCACTAACACACACAAGCAAACAGGGATTTTCAAGTTTGATTCGGTAAAGGTGATCGAACCTCAGGTGGAAATTAAAATGCCTATGAAATTTGCCCTCCCAGCTCCGGCAGATTCCTGGCTAAAGGTGGTATTCATTGGACAAAGTGTAATACCATATTAAAAACACTTCAAAAGATTCATCCAGTCACGAAAACGGCAGGGCTTAGGGGACTTCTCTTAATCAAAAAAGAAATTTTCTAAAAAATTGTCCCCGATGCCCCGCCTACTGGGTGTAATGCAGGGTGTGAATAAAAAATAATCGAGAACTAAAAAATTAAATACAATGGCACGGCAAAGGATAAAATACCAGCAAGTGATCTTAAAGGTTAATGCTCCGGGCGAAATAGTACCGATGGAAATTGAAACCGACAAGTTATACAAAAGGGTAACGGGGATAAACGCTGTTTCCACTGGTTCAACTGGCGGCAAGTTTAGTAAAATCTATATGGATATTGACGGGGTGGAAATATTCCCAAGGGACTTTGAAGTCTTGAGGATATTATTCCGTGAACTTGTACCCTTTGGTTTTGACTACCACGAACTAAACGAAAAAGCGGAAGGCAGCAGGGTGAAATTTGAATACAGGGACGTTCCACCTATCCCCATGCCAGTCCCAATGCCTTACCCCTATATGGTGGTGATCTCCCTACGTCTTGAAAACGACAAAGATCAAACCACACCCAACCCACAAACTACAAAATAACTAAACCTGAGAATTTATGCCAAGTATCATAGATCAATATAAACCCTACAATTTTTCTTCAACCAAGTGTTTTGTTATCACCTTTCAAGTAGATAGCCCGATTAAAAAAATTGAAGCCAAACTCCCTCCCACAGCAAAAAAACTCAGAGGCGTTTTTATCAGTGCAAGGTGTAACACGGCTGCAAAACTCATCGGTTCGATTAATTTAAACTTTAACGATGGAGCACTTAAACCCTATAACCTTCCCGTGATTAATTCCGGCTCTGCTTTAAAAAACACCCAGCCCATTGCCTTTGACGAGGCAATCAAACAACACAGCTACTTAACAGGCTATTACAGGGACTTTGGGGTGGGGGCTATTAGCGGGGGTTCTGTTCTTTTCATTACCATTTACATTCACTATACCATCTGAGCACATGGACTATATCGCTGCCATAGAACTAGCAAAACAACGCATGAGGGAACTCGGTAAAACACCGGATGAATACCACCTCGACACTATTTCCATTATGGGAAATTCTCAGGAAAGGCTCGATGGAAGGATTACCTACAAAGCCTATAACCAGCTTTTGTTTTTGGTCAATGACAGTAAATATTTTGGCCTATCCATTTTAGGCGACACAGGTTATTTCAACTCCGTTCAGTTTGCAAATAACACCTCTCAGGAATTTACGGGGCTTATAGAAATTGAACGCATTGGAGTTGAATGGAGCATAGAGAAAAATAACGGTTTTGATAATGTGCAGATCCCCGTAGAATTTGTAAAAATAACCATGTACTAAAATGAATCACCATGAGCCAGCAAACACCATACGAACAAATACGCTTCATTAACGATGCCATAAAAGACAGGCAGGAAAAAAAACTAGCGACTTTTTTCTCGGTGAAGCTGGAGCGTTTCGGGGCTTTAACACCCTTAGCAACCAAAGAGAGCGGGGAAAACTTTTATGAAACTATAATCCAATACCTGACTAAATACGATATGTCGGCCATGTTGATAGAACTCTATAATGGTAAAAGCTATAACATAAAAGAGCCTTTTCAAACCTTTAAGATCATTGTCAAACGTAATGCAGAGTTGAGCGGAGGGGAAGATAGTAATAAAGAAGACTTAAAAATTACACCAACCGAAACAGTTATTACCAACGAAAAACATTTTTTCTCAATGGCTGAAAAAGAAAGACAGGTTATGATGTTGGAATTTGAAAACAGGACATTACGTTACGAACTGGAAGAGTTCAAAAAGAAAAACAAAAAGAAAAAAAATTACATACAGGAACTTGAAGCCGAACTAGGTAGAAGTGAAAAAGAAAAGAAAAATTCTTTGGGTAACATTTCTCTAGGGCTCGTCGGTGCAAATGCCATAGAAAGACTAGTAAAAAGCCCTTTCGGGATGGCGGCCTTAAAAGGTTTGGGAATGCCAGCGGAAACAGTAAACGGTTTACTTGGCACAAGCCAAAATGAACAGAAACCTGAGCAAAGCACCGAGACAACCGAAACAAAATCCACTGCTACCCTTATTGCAAATACATCATCACAGGAAGCACAAAAACAAACACACCCCTTAACAAAAGAGGAGCAAAAAAGAGCAGAAATTAAAAAATACATAAATGAATTTTTGGATTCCTGCTCCGATACAACACTGAGATATTATTATGAATTAATACAATATCTCGGTGCTGATAATGCCAGTCTGCAATCCATAGTTGAGCAAATTAAAACGTTCCGGCAGGTACAGGAAAAACTCGCCAGTGAGAACGCTAAAAAAACAAGTGAATCAAAACCAATTGTATACTGAGAATTTACATTTATTAGTAAACACAGTGGCTACAG
>CAZMHW010000598.1:0-2669 GCA_964566105.1 uncultured Akkermansia sp. | reverse complement strand
ACCGGTTTTTTTCAGAATTGGATTACCAATACACAGCAAGGCTTAATTTTAAAAACCGATGCCAATGGGAATGAATTATGGAGGAGAAAACTAAATAAAATTGCCCCAAACGTGCAAGATGGTAAAGCAATTGTTCAGGACAGTACCACAAAAAAAATTGCCATAGTAGGTTATCAATATTTAACCGCGGCAGACAACCACGACAATATTTTAATTTTGGATAGTTTAGGGACTAAAAAATACCAGGGAACATTGTGTTGGGGGGGGGTAGGCGGAAGTGCTTTTGACCTGATCCAAACCCAGGATAAAAAACTCGTGATGGTTGGTTTGCAAATTTATTCTCAGTCCATGGGTGGATATAATTGTAAACGTTCCTTTGCTGTAAAATTCGATATTAACGCCCCTACTATTCCTATCTGGAAGATTGATGGATACGATAAGCTTGGTTTGTATAATCAGTTTACATGTATTACGGAATTGAAAAATGAAAATCTACTTATTGGAGGTGTAATAGATACCATGCAAAGCTTATGTGATAATCCAACAAATAGACCACTAAGTTCCCTTATTAGATTAACCATCGTAGATAAAAATGGGAATATAAAATGGAATCGGTATTACGATTACAAAACAAACTCAAATAGTTCTGATAATAACCAAGGGATACATTCCATAAACACTTGCTCAGATGGGAGTTGGTTAGCTTCAATTGAAGCAAGCAATTATCAGGTAATTAATCCATTTCTTTTCGTCAAGTATGATAGTACCGGCTGTGATAGTTCTGCGGCGCACTGTGCGACGTTAAATTTGGTAGGATTAAAGAATAATTCAAGCACAAATAATAGTGTGGAAGTTTATCCGAACCCAACCAGAGATTATCTTTACATCAGTCTCAAGGAAATCTCTGTAAATGATGCTATGTATCTCAATATTCTTGATATACGAGGAGTATCTGTGAGAAGTTTGAAATTACGTTCATTTGAAAGAATAGATGTTCAAGATCTCGAGAATGGCATGTATTTCATAACCATAACTGAAAACAATAAAATAATGTATAAAATTAAGTTCATTAAAGAATAAAAAGAATTGGTTAAGACCCAACGACTAAATGGGTTTCGGTGTAATAGTAAAAATGAGATAAGATGAAAATTATCGCATAATAATTCTTTTTGCAGTACATGCAGCTAAATGAACAAGTAAGAAAGTAATGAAAAAACTTCAATATATTTCGCTGTTATTGATTTTCATTTCATGTAAAAAGAGTGCCGATCCTTCCATTAACTCTGATAATAGCCTGGCCTCTCCACCTACAAAGGTACTATTGCTCCGGGTCGATTATTTAACAAAGGCATTTGAGGGCGGAATTGAGCTTCCTTTGGGAACTCATGCTTATCTAAAAGATAGTATTCCCCTTAGGATAGATTACCATTCCCCTGGTGATTTTGGTTATTTAAAGCTTTTTTACAGACCAACCAATGATACGATTTTTGACGGATCTATTATTTGGATGGGCAGTGGAAAAATGACCTATCCTGCAAAGATAGACACTTCAACAAAGTTTCAAACCTTGGGTTATTCCATTAATAAACCAGACAGTAATAGATTTCAATTGGTTCATTTTATATATCCTGCTTATCTAAAAGACAGTTTACCTTGGGCCGCTATTAGTAAACTGGAAATTGTCAGGAGTTACCTTCCTGCTCGTAAAAAGATCGGCTATTTTCTCTACACTCCAAGCTTTGGTGTGGGCAATCCCGCGGAGTGGGATTGGTTCTTTATTTTAAGTAAATAATATTTAAAAATACAACTATGAAAAAAGCATTTGTAATTTTCGTAACTCTGACTTTAGTTCAGATTTGTAAATCTCAAAATTCCTACAATAAAATATTCGATTTTGACCAGATTAAAGATGGTTGGGCAATGGTTCAATTAGATGGGAAATATGGTTTTATGGATAAGAAAGGTAAAGAAATAGTTCCACCTGTTTATGACAAAATAGAATCTTTTGACTTATTTAAAGATGGCTGGGCTTTGATTGTCATCGACGGGAAATTTGGATTTATTGATAAGCAGGGAAATGAAGTTGTTAAACCTCGTTACGACCAAATTAGTGATTTTGACAGCAAATTAGACGGATATGCTGAAGTGAAAATTGGAACTAGGGCCACCTTTATTAATAAAAGAGGGAAGGAAATCAAAAATAATAAAATTTAATTCTTTTGAGTTTTATTTAATTTTATAATAAATGTTCTAAATGAAAAATCCCCAAACCCATGAAATACATCCATAAAGCTTCTTTACTCATTTTATGTTCCGTTCTTGGATCAAACATATTGGCAATCAGTAATTACAGCGGCACTAAAAACCAAAATAAACTTGCTTTTACTTTGGTTGAACAAAAATCAAAGTCTGAAATCACTCCTGAAAAACCAACACCCTCACATGACTTCGTGGAAAACAAAGGCCAGATTTTAAGCTTTGAAGGCTTATCTCAACCCAATGTAAAGTTTGTTTTTCAACGAGGGAATACGCAACTATTTCTATTGGAAAGAGGTATTGCTTACCAGTTTACCAAAACAAGTTATCCCGAAGGTTATTTGAATTTGATCAAAGATAAATTTGCTTCGCAGAATTTGGAAAAATTAAAGGTAATGCGAGAAGAAGTGCGT
>CAZMHW010000597.1:248-2680 GCA_964566105.1 uncultured Akkermansia sp. | reverse complement strand
GGTAAACCCATCTCCAAAACTCCACAACTGACTTGTTGGAAGCGGAGTACTCAGATTCACGAATTTAACGGGTTTGTTGATGGTGTCCTGGGTGGAAGCCAGGAATAAAGCTTGTATGGTGTTGCTGGAAGGAACGATGACGACCGAATCACTGGCATTACATCCAAAGTTACTAACTGTTACCCAGTATTTTCCTGGCACGTTAAGGCTGACGGTATTTGAAGTAGAACTAAAACCAGTGGTAGAAGACCAGGTAGTGGTCCCTGAGGCGGAAGTGCTTAACTCAACCGGACTGGTACCGCACAGGTAACGCATGTTATTGCCAATATCCACTATAGGGGCGCCTACGAGTGTCACCGTAATAAAATCACTTGCGGAACAGTTTCCACTATTGGTCACGGTAGCACCGTAAACACCTGAACTTGTAATCGGTATGGTTTGAGTGGATTGTCCACTTGTCCAGACATAAGAAGCACCTGGATTATTGCAAGTCAGAATAAAATTGGAATTGTTGCAGACGGTGGTGTCATTTCCGAGGAATATGTTAACGAGAGGATGAACAGTGACATCAATCGTGTCTTGTTGAAAACAGGAGGTGAGTGTATTGGTGACAGTGATCCAGTAGCTGTCTGAGTTAAAAATAGTTAGTACCTGGTTTGTACTTCCTGTGCTCCACAAATAATCGGCGCCTGTATTTTGTGCGTCCAGTATAAGGTTTCCGCAGGCGGATCGGTTTGGACCAAGTTCTATTTGCGGTGTGTTCAGAAAGGTAATGCTAACAGTGTCCCTTAGTTTGCAGCCATTGACAGCAGTTGCTTCCAGCCAGTAGTTTCCGCTGTTGCTAACGGTTATCACAGAGGAGGTTGAACCTGTATTCCATAAAAAAGTACTGGCATTTGTGTTTGGCAATAAAGTCAATCCGTATTTTGGTTTGCAGGTCACAGTGTTGTTTCCCAAGCTAAGAGTGGGAGGTGTGTTAATGATCAGATTTATGGTATCAGAACCTGTACACCCAATTTGATCGGTTACTTGCACGGAATAGGCCCCGCTTGTTGTTGCAAGAAGAGTCTGCGTGCTTGATGAATTGTTCCAGAGATAGGTGCTTCCGGGATAGCCGGCATTTAATGTGTAGGGTCCACACACGGTGGTATCATTTCCGAGGTGTGGTTTAACAATAGCGTTAAGAATAACTTGTACTGTTTCTGTGCCAATGCAGGTATTTGTGTTAGTAATACTTACCTGATATATTCCTGAATTAGTTGCGACAATCGTCTGGGATATCTGATTACCGGGTTGCCACAGATAGGATGAACCGGGATTCAGTGCGTTTAAAGTGTAGGACGTTCCACAGGTGGAGACAGTTCCTCCTAATGCCAGTGACGGTGAAGACATCACCGTGGTTATTACAGATGTAGTGTCGCTGCAACCCCAGGAACTAATGGCAATGAGTTCGGTAGTGTATGTGCCGGTGGAGGGATACGTGTACGACAGGAAGTTGGATGTTTGTGTGGTTGTCAGAATGGAATTCCCAAAATTCCATACATAGTTAAGCCCCGATCCGGTGGAGGTAGAAACAAACTGACTAGCTGTTCCAAAACATACATTGTTTACTGTGTATTGAGCGGTCGGCTGCGGTTGCGCATTGACTGGAATGGAGACGGAATGAACGCAGCCGGAATCGGAAGTTGCGGTGAGTGAAACCGGATAGATTCCTGAATTGGAATAAGTAGTAGCCGCATTTATACCCGTACTCGTTGTGGTGTTTGCAAAATTCCAGTTATAAGACACAATTGAACCCGAACTGATGGAGGAGGAGTTTGTGAAATAAGTGGGCTCGTTAACGCATACATTTTGGTTAGAGCACGTGAATTGAGCTACTGGTTTTGGATTTACAAAAACTGAAACGGAGAGAGAGTCAGGACAACCAACAGGATTGGTAACTTTTAATTTAGCAACATAAAGCCCGGGTGAGGCGTATACTTTTTTGGGTGAAACTAAAGTGGATAATGAAGCGTCACCGAAACTCCAGGTATAGCTACAACTTCCGGTGTTACAAGCCGAGATGTTGTTAAAGAAAACGGTATCATTAAAACACGAATTGTTTTTAATAAAAGAGGCCTGGTTATTGGGATAAATAGTAATAGGTGTTGTAATGGAATCTTTGCACCCAAAACTGCTGGTGCTGAGAAGTGTAACGGAATATACACCGCTACTCGTGTAAGTTTGGGAAGGGTTTGTTAATGTACTGGTATTGGAAGGACCCTGACCAAGGTGCCACAAAGATGAGGAGATAACCAATGTGGAATAATTACTTACGGAGGTAGAACTAAAGGACATGGCACCGCTACTGCAATTAAAACTGTGTGTAAAACTGGTTGTTGGCAGAGGATATACAATTACATTGGTGGAAGTGGCAGTCACAGAGCACCCAT
>CAZMHW010000597.1:0-238 GCA_964566105.1 uncultured Akkermansia sp. | reverse complement strand
GTCCTGTGGTTGGAAATTTCTTTTTAAATAATTGTTGCAATGTGCTACTGGTAGAGGCATCGCTGAAAAGCCAGCTGTTAGTGTAACTTCCTGAGATAATTTTTACAGTGTCTTTAATGGTGACAGAGTCGCCAAAGCAAGAGTTCAGATGATTTAAGTAGGTGATCTGAGGATAAGGCGCCATGGGAGCAATTATCACACTGTCTTTTGTCAGACATCCTTTTACATCTTTGAGGAG
>CAZMHW010000596.1:384-2684 GCA_964566105.1 uncultured Akkermansia sp. | reverse complement strand
GAATACGTAGAGCGTAACGAATTTACCAAACCGGGTGAATGATGAATGTATAGCGAAATGACGCAGCAAACCATCTCCATTAACGGTCACGTAGTAAAACCAGGTCAGAATAAGACAGTGATCCTGAACTCGTATGAGTTGCACACCAAAACAAAACTGGAAATTCCTGTTCACGTAATTCATTCGAATAAAAAGGGACCGGCACTGCTTTTATGCGCGGGAATGCACGGCGAAGAAACAAACGGCATAGAAATTGTGCGTAAGGTTATTTCTCGCAGCGAAGTGCAGGGGATTAAGTGTGGGACACTAATTGCCATTCCTGTTATCAATGTAATTTCTTTTTTATACGGTAGCCGTGATTTACCCGATGGACGTGATCTTAACCGCTGTTTTCCAGGCTCGAAAAAGGGCTCAATCGGCAGCAGAATTGCCTTTGACCTCATGAAGCACATTTTACCGATCATAGATTTCGGGGTCGATTTTCATACCGGTGGGGCCAAGATTAATAATTTTCCGCAATTGCGTTGTGTGTTCGATTTTCCTGAAAATGTGGCGCTGGCTAAACGTTTCTCCGCCCCTTTAATTATTGACAGTACTTACAGAGAAGGAACCTTCAGGAAAGAAGCGGCAAAAAAGAACAAGGCTATTCTGGTTTATGAAGGCGGCGAGAGCATGCGTTTTGACTACCAGGCCATTAATGAAGGCGTGAACGGTTGTTTGCGTTTAATGAATTCTTATGGAATGATTGATTTTGACGTGCCGGGAAATCACTCGGTGAAGATAAAAAAGGACACCTGGGTGCGTGCCAACAGCAGTGGGCTTTTTCACATGAGCGTAAATAACGGGGCACATGTCAGAAAGGGAGATCTTTTAGGGATTATTTTTAACCCCTTTGGTGAAACTGAGGAAAAAATTGTGAGTCCGGCGGACGGATATATAGTAGGGATCAATAACCAACCTGTAGTGAATCAGGGGGATGCCCTTATACACATTGGGATGGAAGAAGCATAATTTTTTGTAACTTGCAGCATGAAAAATTCGGTTGACCTGAGTGATTGGTTTATAATTGGTTTTGTAGCAGCAATCTTCATTACAGGATGTGTGGTAGTTTTTAAATTTATGCGGGGAGGAAAGAAATAACATGATGGTAAATCAATTTATACTGTTTTTAAATTTGGGCGGTGGAGAAGTCGTTCTTATAGTTTTTGTAATCTTATTATTATTTGGAGGCAAAGGAATTCCTACTATTGCGAAAACGCTTGGTAAGGGTATTCGCGAGTTTAAAGATGCTACCAATGGCATTCAAAAGGACATTCGTGAGAGTACCGGTGGCATTACCGAACAGATCACAGAACACATTCAGGAAGTAAAAAAGGAAATTGAAAAAGAGTAAGTGTGTATATGCGCTGCTTTTTCTTTTCGTATTTCCTGGAAAATTCTATTCCCAGAAACTTGAAAAAATTAAATTCCAAAAAGACCCATCAAGTATCTACTTCTTCTACCAGGGGGTAAAAAGCGACACGCTTTCGAAAAACAAAGAGAATCTCTTTTATTTACTTGTGTCAGATTCCTTAAAGAAGAATCTTGTGATAGAGATTGATAATGGCCAGCTTATGGTTACGGGTAATGATAGTCTGTTTAAACTCAATTATATTCCTGGATTTAAATACGAGTCATTCTATCAAAAAAAACAAGAAGTGGGAAATCCCCCTTCAAAGAAAAGTCCCTTCGAATTCCAGACATTTGTAAATGGTGTTTCCGCTCTTGTCGTTAACCGTATTCAGATTGTTTTGCGTCATAAAATGACCGGGCAAATGATTCTTGAAAACACCTTTTTTATAAATTAGAATTACCCGAAACACAAAACAAAATTCTGTGCTGACAGAAACACGTTTACAAAGTTGAAGGGAATAACAAGTGAAGCTTAGAGCTCAGTCGAAGTAGCCTAGATGTAGTTTTTAACCCAGTTAAATCCGACGAATAAGTTCCTTTAAAATAAGGGTCATTTTAGGCTCCTGTAAATTGGCGACATGCTGCACTTCTTCATGTGTTACTTTCTGTACAATGCCTTCTACACCCAAATCGGTAACAATACTTATTCCAAAAACATCTATACCGGAATGTTTTGCGACAATTACTTCAGGAACAGTGCTCATGCCTACCACATCGGCGCCCATACGCCAGAGGTAACGGTATTCGGCCGGGGTTTCGAAACAGGGTCCGGTTAAACCGGCATACACCCCTTCACACACACGAATATCGTTTTCTTTTGCGACCTGTCGGGCAAGTTCAACGTAGCT
>CAZMHW010000596.1:0-374 GCA_964566105.1 uncultured Akkermansia sp. | reverse complement strand
AAGTGCCGCGATATTTTTACCAATTAAAGGATTGGTAGGAAAGAGGTTAATATGATCTGTAATAATCATTAAGTCACCCACAACGAAGCTTGGGTTCATACCTCCGCAGGCGTTGCTCACACACAGGGTTTTTACACCAAGGGCTTTCATGATCCTAACAGGAAAAGTAATTTGCTGCATGGTGTAGCCTTCGTAGTAATGAAAGCGTCCGCTCAGCATCACCACAGCTTTGCCGCTGAGGGTTCCAAATAAAAGTTTACCTCCGTGCCCCTTTACGGTGCTTACCGGAAAATGCGGAATTTCTTCGTAAGGTAAACTAAGTTCAATATCCAGTTCATCAACCAGTCCGCCCAGCCCACTGCCCAGTATGATGA
>CAZMHW010000595.1:0-2690 GCA_964566105.1 uncultured Akkermansia sp. | reverse complement strand
TGATGCCCATCGCCGTAATAAACCGTTTTGTATGGGAACCTTGTTCTGGCAGCTAAACGATTGTTGGCCTGGAACCTCCTGGAGCGCCCTGGATTATTACCAGCGCCCAAAAGCTTTTTTTTACGCGTTAAAAGAACTCTACAAAACCCAACTCATTTCTGTTTCCTCCGCAAAAGACAAGCTGGAAATAAGCTGTGTAAGCGATTCGCTTCGCACACACCAGGCCGAACTTAACTTGAAAATTCTGAATTTCCGTTCTGAACTTATTTGGCAGAAAAAAATAAATGTGGAGTTGACTTATTCAAAAGTTACGGGGGTGTCAGTTAAAAAGGAAGATTTACCCACTTTTGACACCACTGCCTGTTATCTCAAGTCAGAGCTGATTTCCGATGGAAAAATACTGGCACGGCATTTTTATTTTTTTGTGAAACCTAAGCACTTGGCACTTCCAAAAACAAGCGTTAATATTGCAATGAAGGATTCAAAAACGATTGAAATAAGTTCAGATTTTTTCGCGAAAGATGTCTACATCTATGACGAAACGGATGAATTGAATCTGGAAAATAATTATTTTAACCTGGAAGCAGGAGAAAAGAAAAGGATAAACATAGATCAGAGTAAAAAAACGGCAAATCCTACGTGGCTAAAAGCTATTTGCCTGAATAATTTGTAAACGAAAACTAAAATGAGAAAAACTAAAAGATACATCGGATTTTTATTACTGACGATTCAATTTACCGTTTTGCGGGGTCAAACCAATTACGCGCAATACGTTAATCCTTTTATTGGCACCGGGGGACATGGTCATACGTTTCCCGGAGCAGTTCTGCCTTTCGGAATGGTGCAGTTAAGTCCGGATACACGTGTGGATGGAAGCTGGGACGGCTGTAGCGGCTATCACCACAGCGATAGCAGAATTTATGGTTTTTCGCATACGCATTTAAGTGGTACCGGATGTACGGATTGGGGCGACATTCTTCTCATGCCCACGGTGGGAGAACCTTCCATGAATCAGGAAATATATTCGTCTAAATTTTCCCATGTCAATGAAAAAGCAAGTGCGGGTTTTTACCAGGTATTGCTGGACGACGATAAAATAAAAGCAGAACTTACTGTAACGCCACGTGTGGGAATTCATAAGTATACTTTTCCGGCTACAAAAGAAGCGAACATTATGTTAGATCTTCTTCACAGAGACAAAACGCTGGAGTGCAATATCGTGATGCTGGACAGCGTTACCGTGATGGGCTACAGATTAAGTGAAGCCTGGGCTAAGAATCAGTACGTGTATTTTTACATGAAATTTTCCAAGCCTTATCAGTCATCGGGTCTTGCTGAAAATAGAATTTTTAAAAAGAAGTTTGGTAAGTTTAAAGAGAGACCTGAAGGGGCTTTTTTTCGCTTCGACCTGAGCGATGGTAGTCCTTTGATGGTAAAAGTGGGGATTTCCTCTACGGACTACGAGGGAGCGAAAAGAAATCTGGAAGCGGAAGCGATGCACTGGGATTTTGAAAGGTACAAGACAGAAGCGACTCAAACCTGGAACAAACAACTACAGAAAATTGAGATTCCAAAAGCGAATAAAGACAAGGCTACTGTTTTTTATACGGCCTTGTATCATTGTTTTATTCATCCCTCTCTAAATATGGATGTCGATAACCGCTACCGTGGCCGCGATAATAAAATTCATATGGCAGAAGGTTTCACCAATTATTCCGTGTTTTCGTTATGGGATACTTACAGAGCGTTACATCCTTTATTTACCATTGTTGAACGCAAACGCACTGCCGATTTCGTAAATTCTTTTTTAGATCAATACAAACAGTCGGGACGTCTGCCTGTTTGGGAACTTTCGGGCAACGAAACAGATTGTATGATTGGATTTCACTCGGTATCTGTTATAACCGATGCCATGGAAAAAGGAATTGAAGGATTTGACAAAAAGGAAGTTTATGCTGCCGCAAGAGCTGCAGCAGAATACACGGCTTATGGAATTCCTGTATTTAATAAAAACGGTTATCTGCAGGTGGATGATGAAAGTGAAAGTGTAAGTAAGTCTCTTGAATATGCCTACGATAATTGGTGTATAGCTCAAATGGCCCAACATCTCGACCATACGGATGAATACTTCTTTTATCTGAAGCGCTCCCAGGCCTACAAAAATTTATACGATTCTGCCAGTGGATGCATGCGTCCGCGTAAGAATGGAAATTGGCTTTCGCCTTTTTATCCTTCTGAAATCAATAATCATTTTACTGAGGGAAATAGCTGGCACTATTCGTTTTATGTGCCCCACGATGTGGAAGGCCTGATCAAACTACACGGAGGTAAGGAACGTTTTGAAAAGAAACTGGATGAATTATTTACAACGAGGGAAAAACCAAGGGGGCGTGAACAGGCGGACGTGACGGGCCTCATCGGACAGTATGCGCATGGAAACGAACCAAGTCACCACATGGCCTATTTGTATAATTATGTGGGTAAACCGCAAAAAACCATTGAGCGCGTTCATGACATCTGCGCAAATTTTTATAAAAATGCGGCGGATGGATTGATCGGGAATGAAGACTGTGGACAAATGAGTGCCTGGTATGTGTTCAGCGCTATGGGTTTATATCCGGTATGTCCCGGCTCTCCCAATTATGTGGTAGGCGAACCGATTTTTAAAACAATAGTACTCAATCTTGAAA
>CAZMHW010000594.1:0-2691 GCA_964566105.1 uncultured Akkermansia sp. | reverse complement strand
AGACATCAATTATACCAACATGACCGGTTTTTATAAGTTTAATAAATACGAAGTAGGTGTCAATGTGGGCTTGGGTACACGCATCAACGAGAAATGGCTCATCGAATTTCGCTGTTCCAATTCAGTGACTGCTATCAGAGGTTATGGCATGGTATCAACCGTATTTTATCCGAATCCGGTAGCCCGCTTTTTTAATAAGGGATTTTACAACAATATCTTAACTTTGATGTTAACTTATAAGTTAGAATTTAAGAAACGTGCAACACCTTCCCAAACATAAAATCGTTATTGCCGTCACGGGCGCCAGCGGCAGTATTTATGCCAAGGTACTCCTCGATAAAATAAATGCTCTAAGCGCTCAACTGGAGGAGGTCAGTCTGGTATTCAGCGACAATGCGAAAGAAGTCTGGTCACTGGAATTGGGAAATCAGGACTACACAAAATACACCTTCAAATCCTACAGCAAAAACGATTTTTACGCGCCCTTTGCCTCCGGCTCAGCAAAATACAGCACACTTATTATTTGTCCCTGCAGTATGGGAACGCTGGCCAGAATTGCCGGTGGTATCAGCAACGACCTCATCACCCGGGCCGCAGATGTGATGCTCAAAGAAAGACGTAAACTCATTTTGGTAACCCGCGACACCCCTTTAAGCCTTATCCACATCAACAACATGAAAACCATTTCCGAAGCAGGCGGCATTGTTTGTCCGGCTTCGCCTTCGTTTTACTCCAAACCTCAAAGTTTTGAAGAATTAGCGGCAACGGTGGTAGACAGGGTTATCGACCTGGCAGGCCTGCAACAAGATTCCTACCGCTGGGGAAAATAATTCAATCACTTTAACTCCAACCTCTTTTTTTCGTAAACTGCTGCGTTAAGACTATCATTTTTTATGCGGTAGGCTTTCGCCAATTGCTCCAGATTCCAGGGATTTCCGGGACTCATCGCGTCTGCCTGTTTCAATAAATAAATGGCAGAATCGGGTTTGTTCAGGTTTAATAAAGCGGCGCCGTATTTTGCAATGAGGTCCGGGTGATTCGGGGTAAAATTCAATCCTGTTTTAATATACATCATTGCCGAATCGTACTTATGTAAATTAATATAACAATTCCCCAAAGCGCTCAGCACACGAGGTGAACGCGGCAAATTGTAAAGAGCCAGGTTTAATTGGGCGATGGCCGGTCGCATACTGTCACGGTGCATAAAATATTCCGCAAAGGCCAAATGAGCAGTGCCATACTCCGGATAGATACGAATGGCATCTACCAGATGTTGGCGAATTAAAGGCAAATTGGTTTTTTGAATGACCTCCGAATTTTTATTAAAAATGATCTCGTTGCGTAAACCACCCGCGTAAAACACATGCAAACGCGCACTGTTTGGATTCTTTGCCACATCTGCTTTGGCCAGGGTATACTCCGATTTCCATTCGGCGTTGCGGTTAACACAAATAAAACCATAAGCAATAAGTAGTGCAACTGAGAATCCAATGTCTATTTTACCGGCACGTAAGCGCGTGACTAAGGTTCTGATTTTTTCTTTTTGCGGCAGATAAACAAAAAGGAAATAAGCCAGGGCAAAACAAAATGCCAGGGATGGTGCAAATAGCAAGCGTTCTCCAAAATTAGTCCCGATCAGATAAAAGATATTCGAAGCAATGGCAATGGTTATCAGAAACCAAAACAACATCAATGAAATTAAATTTTTCTCTTTTAATTTCCGGAAAGCAAACCAAATCATAGCAAATAACAACGCCAGAGTTAATAATACCTTTACATTTTTAAAACTGGCAAAGGGAAAGTGATGGAAAGAATAATCGCTAACCAAAGGATAAGGCACAAACAACAGTTTCACATAAGCACCCAACATGTTGATGCTGCTGGCTAGTTTTTCGGAAGGAGAACCCGCGGCAATCAAAAAATTATCAATTTTCCCGATCATCTTTCCGTGATCATAGTTACCCATAACCTGCTTGCGGACCAAAAGAAAAAATAACACGGGAACAACAAAATACACACTGATCTTTAAAATGTTTGTTTGTTTTTTAGCACTGATAAAAAAAATAAAGAGAGGTATCAATAACACAAAAGTCACTGCCGATTCCTTAGAGAACATACTCAACAAATAAGCGCCGGCCGCCAGGTACAAGTTCTGCTTTTTAGAATCACGCAAATACTTTTCGAGAAACAACAAAGCCCCCACAAACAAAACCAAACAGAGGATCTCATCCACACTTTTAATGTACGCCACCACCTCGCTATGTATGGGATGAAATACAAAAAACAGTCCCGCAAACAAAGCAGGCAGAATCTTATTTTTAAAGAGAATCAGCGCGAGTTTAAACACCAGCATTGACAGCAAAGAAAATAACAGTACGTTAAATAAATGTCCGACAAAGGGATTATTTGGCGCTATGCTCCACTCCAGGGTATACACCAATTTGGTGAGCGGCCGGTACAGTTCGCTTTTGGAAGCCGAGCTGCCGTCCCTTAATTTAGAACTGAAAATTTTACCGATAGCCGACACCCCTTCCTGCACCTGCTTATTCTTAAGAATCAATTCATTGTCATCCACCACATAGTCATTCTGTAAGGTATTGGCGTAAAGTAAAAAACCAAGTACAAAAATTATAAGAGATGCTATTTTCTGATTCATGCTGTGTCTGCCGTTTTAAGCAAGAGATTTGCTGC
>CAZMHW010000593.1:0-2702 GCA_964566105.1 uncultured Akkermansia sp. | reverse complement strand
AATTACCACAGTGGCCAATGGCCGCTGCACCTCTGCTCCTGCGCCGTTGCTCACTGCCATCGGTAAAAAACCAAGAGAAGCCACAAAAGCCGTCATCATCACCGGACGTAAACGTACCTTGGTCCCCATCAACACAATTTCTTCAAGATCTTTAAGCCCCTCCTGTCTTAAACGGTTAAATTCCGCAATCAGTACAATACCATTTAAAACCGCTACACCAAACAGAGCTATGAATCCTACGCCCGCGCTGATACTGAACGGCATGCCACGCAGAGCCAGGAAAAAAATCCCTCCAATAGCCGACAGCGGAATAGCGGAATAGATCAACAGACCTTGTCGCGCCGAGTTAAAAGCAAAGAAAAGAAGAATAAAGATTAACACGAGGGATACCGGCACCGCAATCAGTAAGCGTTGTTTGGCTGCATTCAGATTTTCGAACGCGCCTCCGTAAGTAACGTAATAACCAGCCGGAAATTTAATCTGGCCTTCTATTTTTTTCTGCAGTTCGTTCACAATGCTTTGTACGTCGCGTCCCCTCACATTAAATCCTACGACAATTCTCCGTTTTGCATCTTCCCGCTGAATCTGGTTGGGACCACTTTTGATCTCCACGTTTGCCAGTTGATACAAAGGAATCTGATTGCCAAGAGGTGTTGGGATCAGTAAGTTTCGGACGTCCTCTATATTTTTCCTCTGATTGGCATTTAAACGCACCACCAGATCAAAACGTTTTTCCCCTTCAAATACCAGCCCGCTGCTCTGCCCTGCAAAAGCTGTATTTACAACGCGGTTAATGTCTGAAATGTTCAGATTGTACTGTGCAATCACCGAACGCTTGTAATCAATGATGATCTGAGGCATACCCGTTACCGGTTCCACGTAAATGTCTTTCGCCCCTTCCACCTTATTGATCATGGATCCCAATTTAGACGCGTAAAGCGCCAGTGTATCGAGATTCTCCCCAAAGATCTTGCAGACTACATCCTGCTTGGCGCCCGTCATTAACTCATTAAAACGCATTTGTACAGGGAACTGAAAACTCGTGGTAATTCCAGGTACATCTTCCAAAGCCTTGCCCATTTTTTCGGCCAGGTCGTTAAAGGTTTTAGCCGAGGTCCATTCGCTTTTATCTTTTAAGATGATCATGAGGTCCGCTGCTTCCATGGGCATAGGGTCTGTAGGCACTTCCCCGCTTCCGATCTTGGTCACCACTTTTTCAACTTCAGGAAAACGTTCCAGTAAAATTTTAGAAGCTTTTTGTGTGTTGGCAATGGTTGTATTTAAATTACTTCCGGTTAACACCCTTGTCTCCACGGCAAAATCACCCTCTTCCAGAGCGGGAATAAATTCTCCACCAAGTGTGCTCAGGGTATAAATCGCCAGAACGAATAAAAGAATCACCGTGCTTAACACCCATTTAGGATATCGCAGGATCTTTGCCAGTGTCCGCTGGTAAAGTCCTTCGACGCGCATCATCCATCTGTCGGAGAGATTTTCTTTGTGTTTTACTTTTTTGCTCAGCACCCAGGAACTCATCATGGGAATATAGGTGAGAGACAAAACAAATGCGCCCAGTAAAGCGAAAGCCACGGTTTGCGCCATCGGTTTAAACATTTTGCCTTCAATGCCCTGCAAGGTAAAAATAGGAAGGTACACGATTAAAATGATGATCTGACCAAAAACCGCGCTGTTCATCATCTTGCTGGCGGAATGGTTCACCTGCTCGTCCATTTGAGGCTGCGTAAGTTTGTTGATGTTCCCGAACTTTTTACTATGGGCCAGCTGGTGCATTACTGCTTCCACAATAATCACCGCTCCATCCACAATCAATCCAAAATCCAGGGCACCCAGACTCATTAAATTTCCGCTCACCCCAAATGTATTCATGAGGATGATGGCGAAGAGCATGGCCAATGGAATTACAGAAGCCACCAACAAACCGGCTCTGAAATTGCCAAGGAAAAGTAGCAGAAGAAACACCACAATAAGCGCGCCTTCAACAAGATTCTTTTCTACCGTGCCGATCGCGTTATTCACCATTTTGGTACGATCTAAAAAAGGTTCTATCACCACACCTTCGGGTAAGGTCTTTTGAATCTGTGCAATGCGCGTCTTCACGTTTTTAATCACCTCACTGCTATTGGCCCCCTTCAGCATCATGACCACCGCACCGGAGACTTCTCCTTCGTCATTATAACACATAGCACCGTAGCGGGTAGCGTGACCAATGTTGACCTCGGCCACATCCCTTATAAAAACAGGCGCTCCGTTAGCTTCCGATTTGATAAAAATATTTTGCAGATCTTCTTTAGTACCAATCAATCCTTCGCTTCGGATAAACAAAACTGTAGCTCCTTTTTCGATGTAAGCGCCACCTGTATTCTGGTTATTTTTTTCCAAAGCCGTGAACACTTCGTCCATGGTGACTTTGGCAGCCTGCAGTTTATTGGGATTGACCGAAATTTCGTACTGTTTTAATTTTCCACCAAAACTACTCACCTCGGCCACGCCTTTCACACCCAACAATTGGCGGCGCACGATCCAGTCCTGCATGGTACGCAGCTCGGTTTCGTTGTATTTGTGTTCGTAACCGTCTTTCGGACGAAGCACATACTGGTAAATTTCGCCCAGCCCGGTAGTAATAGGCCCTAAGGCGGGGGTACCAATTCCCTGCGGGATTTGCGCTTGTACGCCCTGCAAAC
>CAZMHW010000592.1:0-2706 GCA_964566105.1 uncultured Akkermansia sp. | reverse complement strand
ATCCAGATGACGTACTCAACAATGTTGGTGATAAAACTTCCCGTAAACTGGTAGATAAATATCAAAATAAACAATGCAAGCCTGTAATAGTTTGTATTTACTTTCGTTTTGTAAAAGAGCCAACATTCCAGGCTAATTCTGAAAATAACTCCCGTAATTCCGAAGATAGCCAGGGTCTCTCCCATAGCGTTTGGTATGTCATACCTGGGAAGAATTCCCCAATACTTATAATACTTATGCACTACTTCAGCCGCCATTAATTTGATCTGACCCAAACCCACCCCAAAATAAATATTCTTGAGATCTGCAATTCGCCAGGCCATTGTGAACGATTCTATGGTACGCCCATTGGCCGATGTATCCTTTCCGGTGAAGATGTTCTCCAATCTTACAAAAAAAGCGTTTTCCGGGTTGTAGATCCACAACAGAACCAGAGCAAAAGTAGTTGTTAGTAAGGAAATAAATACAATCGTTAAGGGGCGTTTAAATTTGAAGAGACGCTTTCTGAACAGGTAACACATCACTAATGCCGTTAGCACACTGGCCCCGATGACCCCAAAAGAGAGGGACATCAGCATGGGGATGCTTATCAACAACAAGGTTGTCCAGGCGTTGTTGGCAAGTGTACCAAACATAAACTTAAAAATATAATAAAACCAAACCGGAATCAGCAAAAGAGAATAGTAAGACGCTTCGTAGGTAAATAAAGCCAGGCGGGGGAATTCGGCGAAGCCCTTGGTTAATTTGTTTATGTACCAAAACCATTCCTGGTAAGGACGTGGTGCAAAAAAGAAGGGAATGGCAATAAAAGCCAAAAGGGCGTTAAAGAGCAGTACCTCCTTAAATAAACGGGGGAGTTCCTCATAATTATTTATAAAATGGTAAAAAGATACCACGCAAAAATAAGTGGAAATAAACAGGAAGTTAGAAATAACGAACGACGGAAGGTCTACCCCGTTATAGATGTGAATTACGTCATAAACGATGAGAAAACAGGCAAATGGGAGAAGAAAGGTCTTACGCTTTTGTTGAATAAGATTGTAATAAAAGAGGGGGCTGAGAATATTGGTATACAACAATCCCTTTGGTAAAAGCACGGCATTAAAAAAAAAGTAAATATTCGCGAGTAAGGAATACTTACTTATTTTCCAATCGGTTAAATAAGCTTCCCAGTAAGAAGTTTTCTTTTGAATATTGTCTGGCGGGATCAAAATATATTAATTTACAACAAACTATTAAACACAGAACTAAAGATACCTGAAAAAATACATTCCCCGAAATGATAAGTCCTAACATAAAAAAGACAGGCGCTATAACCAGTAGGTAGTGAAAACTATTAACACTTTGAATAATGTATTTATGAAAATAAAAATACTGGAAAGGAATATTGAAAAAGGTAGAAACAATAAGTCCATAGATAATACCATTAATACCAAACAAATAGTACCCGGCCAGCATGGAAATAAAATGGGTACTTCTGATCACCACTTCAAATAAGGAATTTAATTTGATGTGTTGTGTGCCGTTGATAAAATAGAAAGGAACTATGATCAACAACATTCCGGCTTCAAATACCAGGTAGAGTTTGATAAAATAAATGCTGTTGCTGAACGTTTCGGCGCCCAGCCAAAGCTGAAAAATAAAATCCCCGAAAAGAATCAGAAAACCGATCAAACTCCAGCCTACCAGGGCGACAATGGCACGTGAAAGAAAATAAATCTGGGCAACATCTTTGTTAGCTGCCAGTTTAAAAGAAACCCTCGGGAAAATAAAACTACCAAAAGCGAGGAAAAAGTTATGAATCTGAATTCCGATAAGCGAGGCAATGGAATAATAACCCAATGTTTTAATATCCGTAAAATAAGCTACCACCAGTTTATCCGCAAGAAATCCAAACAGGGCGACAACCGATTGTAACCAGTACCAGAAGTTATAATTCAGGTAATCGAGTTTCTCTCTGAAGAAAATAAAGCTTGGAAATCCTACAATGTTTTTGTTGTAACGGTGCAAAACCACCAGTTGTACAATTATATTAGTGAAGTTAACGATTACCGATACCATAAAAATCGCTATGAGATCGTAATTCAAAAAAACCATCACCAGATTAATGACCATGGTAGAGTTTTTTGAAAGCAAAACGAGCTTTGAATTAATATCGAAACGTTCAAAGGCTTTAAAAACAGATAAAATAGCAATTTCAATAAATTTAATTCCTGAAGAAAGACAGGCCAAAAGCAACACCGTGTTGGCAAACTGATAGTTCTCCGTTTTGTAAAAAATAGAAATAAAATTAAAGTTGTAAAAAGCGATCCCAAAAAGTACGGCCGCAAAACACAAAAACAAAGACAGGGAGAAATTATAATTAAAAACCCGTTTTATCCTTTCAAAATTATTTTCGGCTCTGTACCGTGAGATCAGCCGGATGTTTGTGTCCCCTATTCCAATATTCAACACGTTAATACCAAGTGTGATGGTACTGACCAGCATCCACAGGCCATAATGTTCAATTCCCAGTTTTTTAATAAAAACAGGTGTCGCAACAATCATTAAAAGTGGATACAAGGTCAACTCCAGCAAGGTCCATACCGAATTCTTTATAAACTGCTCTTTTGAGAGTGACATATTCGCTAAATTAGACTATTTTATAATAGACTTTTTGAGAATTTTAAAAAAATATGACAAGATGCGTTTATCTCAGGACTGAAA
>CAZMHW010000591.1:0-2711 GCA_964566105.1 uncultured Akkermansia sp. | reverse complement strand
TGAAGGTGGGGATCAATGGTAATAAGGCCATCTACAATTCCGCTTAACAACCCGGCGAAATAATGCGAGGTAATTCCCTCTCCGGGATTAAACACTTTATCCTGGCGCATATAGGCGAGGTAAGGCGCAATGAGTATTATTTTAGCGGCCCCCAGCGATCTGGCCGTTTTACAAAAAAAATAGAGTTCAAGTGCTTTGGTATTGGGTTGATGAAGGGTGCACACCACCACGACCTTTTTGTTTTTTACATCGTCTGTAATCCGCACGACGGTTTCACCATCCGGAAAATGATGCACTTCTAAACTTCCGCTTTTGGCTTGTTCTCTCTGCGCCAGTGTGGCAGTAAGTTTTTCGTTCCCGGGAAAAGAAAAATAAATAAGTTCCATGTTACGTAATCACAATAATGTTGTGTTGTGAATTTAAATATTCTAAAGCATAACTCAACTCACCTTTTTCAGCGGCATAAATGGAGTATAAAATATCTCCTTTCTTTACTTTTGTCTGCAGGGGTGTTTGCAACAGAACGCCGGCGGACAATTCTCTGGGAGCGCCGGCCAGTTTCGCAATTTTTGCCAGTTTGCGGTTGTCTATTTCCACCACGGTACCGTTTGCAGCAGAAAGGATATCTACTTTATGTTGCGCAAAACGCGGTTCTTTAAATGCGCCCTGTGCACGGCAAATGGATTCAAATTTTTGATAAGCTTTTCCACTTTCTAAAATATGCCGCGCTTTTAGAATACCCTCGCCTTGTTTGGCTATACCCGCCAATTCCATCACTTCCCCGGCAAGGAGCAGCGACCTTTCTTTTAAATCCTGTGGCGCAGTGGTTTCGTTTCTTAATACGCTGAGTACATCCATGGCTTCCAGTGCAGGACCAATGCCCCGTCCCACAGGCTGCGATCCGTCTGTAATGATAACCCGTACTTTTAAACCGAGGGCAGCTCCAATCACTTTGAAATAATATTTTAGTTTTTCAGCATTCTCCTGCGTTCTCACCTTGGCGGTTTTTCCAACAGGAATATCAATCACCACATGCGTGGAACCGGCCGCGCTTTTTTTGGATAACACGGAAGCAATCATCTGACCTTCGCTGTCAATGTCAAGGGCTCTTTCCACACGAATCAGAATATCATCGGCGGGACTTAGTTTAACAGAACCACCCCAGGCCATGCAGCCGTTTTCTTTTTCAACCACTTGTTTTATCACATCTATATCAAGATCCACACGCGTAATGGTTTCCAGAGTGTCTGCGGTTCCCGCAGGGGAGGTAATGGCACGCGAGGAGGTTTTGGGAATTATAAGCCCAGCTTCCGCAACAATAGCCACCACAATGGGAGTAGTTCGGTTGCCTGGTAAACCACCTACACAGTGTTTATCCACCACCATTTTTTTGTTCCACTGTAATTGTTGACCGGTTTCCACCATGGCTCTGGCCAGATCGCCGATTTCTTCCAGTCCCAGACGATCACCACCACAAGCGGTTATGAAAGAGGAAATTTCGATGTTGGAATAACTGCCACTGATAATGTCCGCCAGGATCTCATGAAAATTCTCGTGACTGATGGTTTTACCATATATTTTGGCGCGCACATAGGCCATGGATTCTACCGGGTGTGGGTGACTGAAACTGATCTCATCTCCTTCCTCCGCATTGAGCGCCAACCAGGCACTTTCAGAAAGACCGGCTTCACCGTGTTTTAAAATTCCATTATTAATAATGTTCAGGGAAGCAATGAGGCTTTTGTTTTTTACCTGTACTTTTACCCGGCTCAAAGATTCAAATCCCTCTGCTTTGTAAATGCTGCAATCCTTGAGCATGTAAACCACATGTTCAATCTGGGTATCAATGTGTAAACGTTTAAGTTTTAAAGTACTCGATAATTCTGCCATGATCACTGATTCTTTTTTAATTCACGCCGTTTGAAAATTTTATACACTTCTATCCACATCACGCCAATAAAAGCAGCAAGAAGACAAAGCGCAAGGGTGTTTAACGAAATGTGCGAAAATTGAAAGAGCTCCCGCACGGCGGGAATATAAATGGATAGAAAAAGTACAAGCAGGGATATGAAAAGAAAAACAGGAAGTAAAACGTTCTTATAACGCAGAGTAGTAAACACCGAGTACACAAAAGAACGGTTGCTGAGCGTGAGAAACAGGTTGCTGAAAATAAGGGTAGTGTAGGCAATGGTTCTGACTTCTTTTTCATCGGAGCCTTGCAACATGGCGTAGTAAGACAGACCAAGGCAGGTGAGTGTAATAAAAACTCCCTGAAAAATGCTTAAAGTAAGTTCAGAAAAAGAGAAGAACTTTAGGCTGAGTTTGCGGGGTGATCGCAACATGGAATTTTTTTCAATGGGTTCCCTCTCAAATACAATCGAGCACATAGGACCCATGATGAGTTCAAGAAAAATAACGTGAATGGGGGAGAAAAGATCCTTGTATTTCCAGGAAAGCACCAAGGGCAGGGTGACAATTAAAATAATAGGTATGTGAATGGAGATGATGTATTGAATGGCTTTTTTTAAATTTTCGTAAATACGCCGCCCCATGGCCACAGCTTCTGTCATGTGCAAAAGGTCATCGTCTGCCAGAATAAGGGACGCGGATTTTTTCGCGATTTCACTGCCTCTGATACCCATGGCAATGCCTATATGCGCGGCTTTCAGAGCCGGCCCATCGTTCACGCCATCGCCGGTCATGGCCACCAC
>CAZMHW010000590.1:0-2718 GCA_964566105.1 uncultured Akkermansia sp. | reverse complement strand
GCTGGGATTATATTTTTTCGAATGATTCCAAACTGTACACCTTTGCTATGCGTGACTACGGTGTTGGTTTTGAACTCCCCCTGATCTTTATCGAAAAAGTTTTTCAAATGGAAAGTGAACACTCCATTTTTTTGATGCGGCATTTTGTATCCCATTTGTTTTTCCTCACGGGGGCCTTTTTTTGTTACCGACTCATCGATCTCATTTACCAGAACAAACTACTGGCGAGTATTGGTTTGCTGATCTTTGCGCTGCACCCGGTTATTTACGCGCATTCTTTTTTTAATACCAAAGACGTTCCTTTTTTGTCTTTGTCTATGATCTGTTTTTACCTGGTTGTTCGGGTTCTCAAACAGAAAACCGTTCTGAATGTTGTATGGCTGGCTCTTGGTATGGGTTTTCTCATTAACATTCGCATTATGGGCGTTTTGCTCCTGTGTTGTGTTTTGCTGTTGTTTTTGGTAGATGCTATCCGGGAAAAGAAAATTCTCTTTCATCTGAAACTGGTACTGTTGTTCCTCGGTCTCACTGTGGTAGTGATTTGGATCAGCTGGCCATATTTGTGGGAGGACCCTATTCGCAATTTTATAACATCTTTTAAAAATATGTCCAAGTTCCGGTGGACGGGAAGCAACCTCTTTAAAGGAAACATGATCATTGCCACTGAAATTGGCTGGGACTACATTCCTACCTGGTTTGTGATCAGTACGCCGATCCCTTTTCTGCTTATGGGGGCTGCGGGAATACTAATTTCTTTGATAGGTTTTGTAAGGCGACCTCTTGTTTTTATAAACGACCCGGAAAAGAGATACAACCTGGTCTTTCTGATCTGTTTTTTTGTTCCTTTAATTGCCGTGATCGTTTTACATTCTGTGCTTTATGATTCCTGGAGACATTTATTCTTTATTTACGCTCCTTTTGTGATGCTGGCCGTATACGGCATTAAGCGGGTGTTTGATCGTTTTAGAAAATGGCTTCCGGTAGCTGCATTTTGCGCCTTTTTGCCCTTGATTATTTTTATGCTGCAAACAGCCCCTTTACAACATGTGTATTTTAATGCCCTTGTTACCACAAATACACCGCCAGAATACCTTCGCAAAAATTACGAAATGGATTATTGGGGCACCTCTTTTAAACAAGCTATGGAATATGTGCTTGAAAATGACCCTTCGCCGGAGTTAAGCATTTTCGTCGAGACGGATATACCCGCATTCAATAATCTGAAGCTGCTCACGGCAGATCAGCAAAGGCGTATTCATCTGGTTCCAAAAGAAAACGCGCGTTATTTTATAACTAATTACCGAACTCATCCTGAGGATTATCCTTTCAAAAAGAACTCCCTGCATGCCATTCGTGTTTCAGACAATACGGTTGTTGAGATTTTTAAACTGAAATAGTCTTTTGTATTTACCTTAGAGGTGGGTTTAACCAGAACGCAAACAACTAACAGACCACTCATCCCAAAATCAAACATTTAAAATTAATTTAATTGTACCTTTAACCATGCTTTTTCTGCTGTTTAAAGAAAGTCTGGTCTTTGCCTGGCAATCGCTGGTTTCGAACAAACTACGTTCGTTTCTGAGTCTGTTAGGTATTACCATTGGCATTTTTGCCATCATCCTGGTGTTTACCATTGTGGACGGACTGGAGAACAACATTCGTGGCAGTATTCAGTCCCTGGGTAATAACGTGGTATATGTTCAAAAATGGCCCTGGAGTTTCGGTCCCGATTATCCCTGGTGGAAATACATGAACCGTCCTGTGCCCCAGTACTACGAACTCGAAGAATTGCAACGCCGTTGTAAAACAACGGAAGCAATCGCTTACCGCATTGGCGCCCGCAAAACCATCAAATACCGTTCTAATAGCATTCAAAACGCGGTGGTAGCAGGAATTTCGCACGAGTTTTACAGAATCAAAAATTTTGATCTGAGTTCGGGACGTTATTTTACACAAAATGAAACAGAAGCCGGGTATCGCCTGGTATTAATAGGCGCTAAAATCGCTGAAGGTTTATTCGGCGAGGAAGACCCTTTAGGAAAAGAAATAAAAATTTCCGGGCAAAAAGCTACGGTTATAGGTGTCATTAAAAAGGAAGGGGAGAGTATGCTCGGAATCAGTTTCGATTACCAGGTGGTTACTCCCTTTAATTTTGCGCGGTATTTAATGGACATCCGTTCTGAGAACTCAGACCCTACGATTTATGTAAAGGCAAAACCCAACATTTCAAATGCCGAGATGATGGATGAACTCACTGGTGCATTAAGGGCTTTAAGAAAATTAAAACCTGTAACGGAACCTAATTTTGCGCTTAACGAAACGAGTTTGCTCAGTCAGGGTTTTGACGCCTTGTTTGATGTAATTGGAACAGCAGGTTGGATCATAGGAGGTTTTTCTATTTTGGTAGGCGGTTTTGGTATTGCCAATATTATGTTTGTATCGGTAAGAGAACGCACCAATTTGATCGGCATTCAGAAAAGTCTGGGAGCGAAGAACATTTTTATTCTGTTTCAGTTTTTAAGCGAAAGTGTGTTGTTAAGTACCATTGGCGGTTTTTTTGGATTGATCCTGACTTACCTGATTACACTTGCAGGCAAAGATGTGATTGACATGGACATTAGTTTGAGCAGCACCAATATTATTTTAGGATTTACCATTTCGGTTTTAATTGGCATTATCAGTGGGTTTATTCCTGCTTACAGTGCCTCACAATTAGAC
>CAZMHW010000589.1:1322-2728 GCA_964566105.1 uncultured Akkermansia sp. | reverse complement strand
GATCAGCTGGCCATTACCTCAAAGTATTTGTCGGAAGTCGTTCATGAGATAACCGGATCGTCAGCCAGTGCATTCATAGATGAAAAAGTACTGTTTGAAGCCAAAGTGCTGTTGAACAATCCCCGCTTAACAATAGCACAAATTGCCGACGTTTTACATTTTTCAGATCAGTCCTTTCTTGGAAAATTTTTTAAACGACATCTGGGCGTATCCCCATCTCAATACCGAAAACACAAGTTAGTATAAGCCACAAAAGTAGCATTGGAATGCAATGAACTCACGCAACTTAATGTTCTGTGGCGGAGCATTGATCTAACTGATCAAATCATAATAAAAGCTAATTTTTTGAAAAAGAATAAAGCAGGTGCTGTGTATCCATTGCCAGCATTGACTTAAAAAGGCACGTGCACCTTTTTACTTTTCAATAAAAACTCAAGAGCCGTACTTTTGACCAATATACACGAACATTAGACCTTTCTATCAACTATAGACTATCCGATCTTTGTCGCATCAATTGTTGATTAAGCAATTAGACGAACGAAAATGATCTCAAAGGTAAAATTTCAATTAGGAGCATCCATTGTGCACACTGGCAGATTGCTGACAAACAGCATTAACAGTTACTTTTTGTCCACCGGAGCCAACGTCACATACGAACAGATGGGAATCTTGATATTGTTAACCTCCCATCCCGAGAAAAAAATCATTCAGAATGATCTTGCTTATATGGTTCAAAAAAACAAATCCGGAATTCTCAGAACCATTGATATTCTTGAAAAAAAGAAATTCGTTAAACGTAGTCCTGTTGAGGGTGACAGAAGGAAGAACATGATAGAGGTGACACGCGAGGGTATAAAGATCGCGCAGGAAGCAGTTGTTTCTTTCGAAAAAATAGAAAAAGAATTTATGAAGAAAATAAAAAAAGAAGATCTAGTAGCTTGTAACAAAGTGCTGGATATAATCAAAAAAGAGTGCGGACCTGTTTCTGATATTGAGGACTGAGAAAACATACATTATTTATAGCTAATAAAACCACCATGAAAACTTTATTCACGCAGCAAAAATTACAATCAGATAAAAGACCAACGCAAGCGAGGGAAGCTGGCATCTACCCCTACTTCCGCCCAATTTCTTCCGATCAAGACACAGTCGTAAAAATAAGCAACAGAGATATTTTAATGTTCGGGTCGAACAGTTATATGGGTTTGACTAACCATTCCTACATAAAAGAACAGGCCAAAATAGCAATTGACAAGTACGGTACTGGTTGTGCGGGTTCCCGTTTTTTAAATGGAACACTAGATATTCACCTGGAACTGGAAGAGAAGCTTGCCAAATATCTGAATAAACAATCCGCACTGGTTTTTAGTACAGGCTATCAGACGAATCTTGGTGTGGTGGCATCC
>CAZMHW010000589.1:0-1312 GCA_964566105.1 uncultured Akkermansia sp. | reverse complement strand
CCTTAACAGGAAGACACGATTATATAATAATTGATGAAGCTGATCATGCTTCAATTTATGAAGGCACCCGTTTATCTTTTTCCAAGGTTATTAAGTTTAAACACAACGACATGGAGAGTCTTGAAAAAGTACTATCCTCCTTACCTGAAGATGCGGTTAAGTTGGTTGTTGTTGATGGTGTGTTCAGTATGGAAGGGGACATTGCCAATCTTCCTGGCATTGTGGCCCTCTGTGAAAAATACCACGCCATGATAGTGGTAGACGATGCGCATTCTCTCGGCGTATTGGGGAATGGCGGGCGAGGAACAGCTGATCATTTTGGATTAACTGATAAAACAGACATTATAGTTGGAACGTTTAGCAAATCGTTAGCGTCTTTAGGAGGTTTTGTGGCGGCCGATTCCGACATAATAGAATACCTGAAACATAACGCTAGATCCCTGATTTTCAGCGCCAGCGCCACACCAGCTTCGGTAGCAAGCGCCTCAGCGGCTATGGACATTATTCAAAATGAACCCTGGAGAATCGAAACGTTGTGGGATAATACACACTATGCATTGAAGGGATTAAAAGAATTGGGATTTGAAACCGGGCCCACACAAACACCGATCATTCCTATTTATGTAAGAGATGACCTTAAAACCTATCAGATGACAAAAATGCTTTTGGATGAACAAGTTTTTGTGAATCCGGTTGTAACACCGGCAGTAAAGTCCGATTCAAGCCTGATTCGTTTTTCGCTCATGGCTACACATACCAAGCAGCAAATAGAATTTGCCCTTGAAAAAATAGACAAGGTAGCAAAACAACTCAATGTTAAACAACTAGTTTCACTTTAAGTGTCTGCATCATGATAAAAATTTCAAAAGTCAGTTCGAAAACAGATCTGAAGAATTTCATAGATTTTCCGCATGAGCTGTATGCCGGAGATAAAAATTATGTTCCCGAATTATTCATAGCACAGCGCGACATGCTTACTGCCGGGAAACACCCTTCGCTAAAGCATATTGATATTGAGTTATTTCTCGCTACACTGGGAAATACCATTGTAGGAAGAATTGCGGCGATCCACAATAGAAATCACGTTACTTACACAAAAGATCATAGTGGATTTTTTGGGTTCTTCGATACCGTAGAAAATTACAATGTAGCAAAAGCACTTCTTGACAAAGCCGCTGAATGGATCAACGCAAAAGGACTAAATGGCATTCTTGGTCCGGTAAATTTTTCAACCAACGATCCCTGCGGACTTTTAATCGATGGCTTTGATCTTCCTCCACAAATTATGATGACCTATAACAAACCCTATTAC
>CAZMHW010000588.1:409-2729 GCA_964566105.1 uncultured Akkermansia sp. | reverse complement strand
ATGACGCTGTAAAAGAAAAGTTGCAAAATTACATTCCTTTGAATGTATCTAAAACACGTGTAAACAAGGCTTTGCTTTGATCGTTCCATTTTTTGGTCATTACTTTTTCATCGTAACCCGTAGGCGCAATAAAAATGTATTTACCATGATCCCAGAACTCATGAACGAACTGAACTTTCTCTTTCACCAATTTGCAAAACTCGATCATAAAGTCCGTATCGCGTTCAAATCCTTTCTCTTTTAAGATTGGTTTAAACGCTTCAGCTAAGTCAGCATCCGATTTTTTACGCAAATACTGTTGGTTAAACCATTTTGCTTTTTCAGGATCGAACTTAGCGCCGCTCTTGTGCACACGCTCAAACTCAAAAATTTTACTGAGTTCTTCCACCGTAAAAATCTCTTCGTTATTACCCGGATTCCATCCCAGCAAAGCCAAAATATTCACAAATGCTTCCGGATAGTATCCGCTCTCTTTGTAACCTATGTAAGGTGAAGCTTCGCGTGGATCTTTCCAGCTTAAAGGAAACACCGGAAAACGCGCTTCGCGTTTCGAAATTTTGCCATTACCATCCGGATTTAAGATCAAAGGTAAATGCGCCAGTTTTGGCATTTCATTTTCCAAACCTAAATACCGGTAGATCAAAATATGCGCCGGCGCACTTGGCAACCATTCTTCCCCACGCACCGCATGCGAAATTTCCATCTCAATGTCGTCAACAATATGCGCCAAATGATAAGTTGGCATACCGTCACTTTTTAAAAGCACCTTGTCATCTACCTGAGCAGAATTAACAGTGACCCAACCGCGAATAATATCGTTAAAACGAATTTCCTCGTTGCGGGGCACTTTTAAACGGATCACGTATTTTGCGCCGCTCTCCAGTAACTTTTTCACTTCGTCTTCAGGAAGAGTTAACGAGTTGCGCATATTCTGACGCGTAACCGCATTGTACTGAGGTGCCGCCATTTTAGCCGCTTCCAGACGCTTACGCATTTCATCGAGTTCTTCAGAAGTATCAAAAGCGTAATACGCGTGACCAGAAGCAATGAGCTTATCAGCATAAGTCTTATAAATTCCAAGTTCTTTACGTTCACTCTGGCGGTAAGGTTTATGCGGACCATCGCCAAAACCTACACCTTCATTGGGTTCAATTCCACACCATTTCAGGGCGTTAATAATATATTCTTCGGCACCTTCCACAAAACGGGTCTGATCGGTGTCTTCAATCCTTAAAATAAAATCGCCGCCGTGTTTTTTAGCAAACAGGTAATTAAACAAAGCGGTACGTACGCCACCCATGTGCAAACCACCGGTTGGACTAGGCGCAAATCTAACTCTTACACGTTTTTCCATAGTTTGCAAAGATAGCTTAAATGTTCTATTTTAGAATAGAATTTTATGGCAGAAAAAGACTTTTTCCAGATGGTGTACCAGGTGGTACGGCTTATTCCCAAGGGTCGGGTAACCAGCTACGGCGCGATTGCAGCTTACCTTGGCGCTAAAACGTCTTCACGTCTGGTAGGATACGCCATGAATGGAGCACACCGGGTAAAACCAAAAGTACCCGCACACCGGGTAGTGAACCGCAGCGGATTACTCACGGGTAAACATCACTTCCAGACACCTTATCAGATGCAGGAATTATTGGAAAAGGAAAAAATAAAAGTAAAGGACGACAAGGTGGTAGATTTTAAAAAACTGTATTGGGATCCCACAGAGGAATTAAAATTATAAAAAAAGGGCTCTGGCCAGTCAGAACCCCTTTCTTTTTACTCCACACAAAATTATTTTTTGGAAGTTACGTCGTTCACAATACTCTTCACGGCCTCTTCCATAGTTGTTTTCCCATCGCTGTAAGCATTCCAGTAGTTTTTACAGGCCTCCACGCTCGCTTTAAAATCAGGAAATTTATCTTCAAATTTCATTTGCACATAGTACGGGAAAAACATTTTGTTTTCTTTCGCGTATTGTTTTTCCAGCACATAACCTGTAGTATAAAAAATCATGTTATGCCAGAGATTGATGCTTTGTTTCAGATCTTTTCCTTGACTCGCCACCTTAATTTGTTGTTCCAGTTTGTCTACCAGAAAATGTGAGGTTTCGTGAAACACCACTTCCGGCGCCAGTTCTCCCTGGTTGGAGCGGTGAGCACTTGAAAAAACAATGTGACAAAACACATCGTTATAACTGTAAGCACCGGCCCAGGTAGCGTAATTGGTTAAATCCACCAACACCTTTTCCTTTGGCAGTTTAGTCTGATAAATCCGTTCCAACTCAGGAACAACACTTATTTCCAGTCTGCTTATCGCGTCTTTATTC
>CAZMHW010000588.1:0-399 GCA_964566105.1 uncultured Akkermansia sp. | reverse complement strand
GTCTTATTTTCAGCGTCAATCGCGGGCCAGTACATTTTTAAAAAGTAAGGGAAAAACACATTCACTTTAGCAAGAGTTTGCGTTTGCCATTTTGTAGTTACAAAATCAGGGTTTCCTACCTTGTCCGAAAAATTCCGCATCAAACTATCAAACAGCAAATCCTTTGTCAACAAGGAGTCCCTGTAAAAAATCAGGACGGAATTTAGCTCAGGAAGTTCTTTCGCAGGAATACTTTTCATTTTATCCTTAAAGGAATAATACGCCAGCGAATCGTCTGGTATTTTCTTGAACTTACCTGCCATGGCTTTGTTGTATAAAAACAAATGGGCGTTTAAAGCAGGATTTTCCTGAAAAATAAAATAGTTGGTTTGAAGAAGTTCTGTTTTGGCAGGACTCACC
>CAZMHW010000587.1:0-2731 GCA_964566105.1 uncultured Akkermansia sp. | reverse complement strand
AAGAGAGAGAAACTGTAAAGCGTTGATCGCAAGTATTTGGGTTTTGTTGTCATCAAGTCTGTTTCGATTCACAAGTTAGTCTGTTAAATCTCTAATCTTTCTTTTTCGAATCCGTCTTTTTATCTTTTTTCGTGCGTCCGTCTTCCAACAGTGCTTTCTGAAGCAAATACTCGATCTGCCCGTTAACGCTTCTGAACTCGTCATCAGCCCAGCGCTGGAGTTCTTTTAGTGTTTCGGGATTAATACGTAGAACAAATGCTTTTTTTTCTGCCATGTTTAGTGGTGAAGGGTGCCGGTGTTAACAACAGGGTTCACTTCTTTATCACCGCATAAAACTACCAATAAATTACTTACCATGGCAGCCTTGCGTTCTTCGTCCAGATGCACAATTTCACGTTCAGATAATTTGGCAAGAGCCATTTCTACCATGCCCACTGCACCTTCTACAATCTGGCGGCGTGCGGCTACCACCGCAGTGGCTTGTTGCCTGCGCAACATAGCGCCTGCAATTTCCTGCGCGTAGGCTAAATGACTGATGCGTGCTTCAGTCACTTTTATACCGGCTGGAGCAAGACGTTCATTGAGTTCCTTCTCAAGCAATTCATTCACTTTTTCGGCACCACCACGTAAGGTCACATCTGCATTTTCTTCCTCAAAATTATCGTAAGGACAAATACCTGCCAGATGTCGCACAGCCGCCTCGCTTTGTATGTTCACATATTTGGTAAAGTCATCCACTTCGAAACTGGCCTTCGCGGTGTCTTCAACTTGCCACACGATTACCGCGGCAATTTCTACGGGGTTACCGAGCTTATCGTTTACTTTTAAAGATTGGCCGTTGAGGTTCCGTGCTCTCAATGAAATAGAATTACGCAAATAAAAAGGATTAACCCAATGAAACCCACTGGTTTTTACTGTGCCTTTGTAAGTACCAAAAAGGACGAGTACACAGGCTTCGTTTGGATTAATGATGACAAATCCACGAAGTAAAAAAATGAAAACAGGTGCGATGGCGATACCGATTACCGGATGTAACGTGGCAAAGGCAGCAATCATGCTTACCAGTAGTATAAATGCGAGCAAAAGGATTCCGTATCCTGAAAGCGGTTGGGTGTTTGTTTCTTTGATCATGATATCTGATATTAAATTGATATTACAAAGGTATCAGATAAAAAAATGAAAAAGCAAGTAAAATCGTAAAAATTTTACGAGTGGTGGTAAATAGGGTTAGTTGGAAAGGGGGATAATTAAATATAAGAGCCAGGTAATAAGGGTTTTAAAATGGTGTTTTACTGGTTCCTGTTCTGGTGTGGATGGAGGGCGAAACACCTGTTCCGGGAATTAAATCCCTTGCAGGTCTAATCCTTCACTGTCAATCATGGTGACCCATTTGCCCATCTTTTTCTGAATGATCTTAAAATGGTGGGTATCTTCCGGTGTAACGAACGAAATAGCTTCACCGGGTGATTCGGCGCGGCCGGTGCGGCCTATGCGGTGAATGTAATCTTTTGGAGAGCGGGGCAGCTCGTAATTAATAACGTGTGGTAAAAACTTAATATCGATGCCGCGGGAAATAAGATCGGTGGCTACCAGCACGCGAAGCGTTCCTTTTTTAAAACGACTCAGGGCTTCCGTTCTGGCCTCCTGACTTTTTTTACTGTGCAAGGCGGTGGCGTCAATTCCGTTCTTACGTAATTTATCCGCCACATTATCTGCCTTGTAAACTGAGGAAGTGAACACCAGCACTTGTTTAAGGCCGTTGCGTTTAATCAGGTAACGTAGTAGCGGACCCTTGCGTTCTTCACTTACAAAATAACCCAGTTGAGAAATAAGATCAATGTTGTTTTTTTCTTCCTCTATTTTAATCACCAGAGGATCTTTTAAGAGCAGTTGTTTGAGGCCGTCGAGGTCTTCACTCAAAGTAGCGGAAAACAAAAGGTTCTGTTTTTTTTTGGGAAGTAAGGCAAAGATCTGTTGCATTTCATCTTTAAAACCCAGGTTCAGCATTTTATCTGCTTCGTCTAACACCAGCGTGTCAATTTCTGAAAGGTGCACGGCGTTATTGGCAACAAGTTCCAACAAACGACCGGGAGTGGCTACCAACACGTTCACTCCCTGCAAAGCCATCATTTGCGGATTGATCGACACTCCGCCAAATACAGCCAGTGATTTTATTTTTTGAGGCAGTCCATTCCCAAAGGTATGAAAGACCTCCCGCACCTGGGAGGCGAGTTCGCGGGTAGGAACCAGTACCAGCACTTTTACATGTCGGTTTTTTGAAAAGGTATTGCCTTGTAAATTTTGTAAGATGGGTAACACATACGAGGCCGTTTTTCCGGAGCCGGTCTGTGCAATGCCTAACACGTCCTTACGCCTTAAAATAGCTGGTATGGCTTCCTTTTGAATCGGGTAGGGCTCCGTGTATTTTTGTTCAGTCAATACCCGAATGATGGAAGGAGGAAGACCTAAGTTGGAAAAAGGCATGGTGTTTTGATTAAAATACAAATATAAGGAAATAGGAATTGGTAAAGCCCCGTGGCTTCCTGTAACTATTAGAACCCGCGGGACTTTAGATTAAATATGCAACAGATTAGTTGGTAATAATCAGTTTTTTTCTTCCAATGATGGTACTATTTGAGCGCAGTGTACAGAAATAAATACCAGGAGTAATTTCAGTATTAGTGATTTCAATTCTTACTTGTTTAGCTTGTACTTCGTAACTAAACAGAAG
>CAZMHW010000586.1:0-2745 GCA_964566105.1 uncultured Akkermansia sp. | reverse complement strand
TTTAAATATAACAGCGCGCACTTCGATGCCTTTCGTTCGCCCAACTACCCTGCCCTGGCAGAAGCCGGTGTGACGATAAGCTACAATAAAAACGCTTTGTTAAAACCAACTAAAAAAAATCTGAAAGTTCATACAACTCTTGATAATGACATTGCCGTTTTAAAATTATTTCCCGGCATCAGTCAAAAAATCACTTCAGCCATTATCAATACCAAAGGCATCAAAGCTATTATCCTCGAAACTTTTGGAGCAGGTAATGCCAGCACACAAGAATGGTTTATTGAGGCGCTTGAAAAGGCCATCAAACGTGGGGTTATTATCCTGAACATTACGCAGTGCCGCGAAGGACGTGTAATACAAGGTATGTACGAAACCAGTTCGCAACTAAAAAAACTCGGCGTTATCAGTGGTGCAGATCTCACTTTTGAAAGTGCAGTAACCAAACTCATGTTTTTGTTGGGCAAAAAAATTAAAAACTCCGAAATCAAAAAAGAACTTCTCAGTGATTTACGCGGAGAGTTAAGTATCTAAGACTAAAACACCCTTCAAATTTTTGCCTCCTTTTTAAAAAATCCGTTTTCGTTAAGCTTTTACCAAACAAATCTAAACTAAAGACAGAACTTTAAAAACGAACGAAAATCCGAAAAAAAACATCTTCACTCTAGTTATGTCGCTATAAAAAGTAACAAACTGGCATGTTTTATTGATTATTCCCGATTTACTAGATTTAATCTGTTTGCTTTATCAGACCAAAATTTCACTAGACGGAAATAATACCAGGGATAAAGCTCACGTAGGAGCGAAATCCTAATAGAAATGTAAATTAAATCCCAACAAGCTCCATAGGAGCGACATAATTCTCGTTTTTGAAATTTAAAAAAATAGAATTTATATTTACCAAACCCAATTAATCCATATTCCTAAAAGAAATCACGCTTCAATCTATTGTACCGTAATATAAAAATGCCAAATACCTACAGTCAGATATACATACAGGTTGTCTTTACAGTCAAAGGCCGACAGAATCTTATCCAGAAAGGATTCAAGGATGAATTATACAAATACATTTGTGGAATTGTAAATGGTAACAATCAAAAAGTATATGCAATAAATGGGATGCCCGATCATGTTCACATTTTACTTAGTATTAAACCTGATATTTCATTATCAGATTTAATGAGGGACATCAAAGCGAGTTCTTCTAAATGGATCAATTCAAGAAATTTTGTCAAAGGAAAATTTCAATGGCAGGAAGGCTTTGGAGCCTTTTCATATTCACAATCACAATTAGACAATGTCATTTCATACATAAGTACCCAGGAAGAACATCATTCAAAAAAGACATTTAGAGAAGAATACATTGAGCTACTCAATAAATTCAATATTGAATTTGACCACAAATATGTGTTTGAATGGATAGAATAATATATCGCTCCTAAGGAGCTCCGGTTTCCCTGAAAACAATAAGACTATTACTACTAACCTCCTACGGAGGTGACAGATAAAGCTGTAATAAACCACACTGTCTTTTATTTCCAATTGTCTTAATCTATATTGACAACACCGTACCAGATGATCTCCATTTTCATATTGAAGCTCGGAAATAACATCTCACTCATTTTATTACAAATTACTCCGCAATATCATAGTTCCTTCCAATAAAAAACACCACATACTACTCTTCGCAAAGTCAATGGTTTTGTTAAAAATAAAACAGTATTTCTTAATAAATAGCTGTATCCGTTGACTTAAAGCACTTATCTTTAAATTTTAATACATAAAATGAAAGTTTGTAAAAATATCCTTGAAACCATTGGCAATACGCCCATGGTGAAACTCAATAAAATAACCAAAGACTTGCCCTGCGAGGTATACGCAAAGGTAGAAACGTTTAACCCCGGTAATTCCATTAAAGACCGCATGGCGCTTAAAATGATTGAAGACGCCGAAAAAGACGGAAGATTAAAACCAGGTGGCACCATTATTGAAGGAACCAGCGGAAATACCGGTATGGGGCTTGCCATCGCTGCGGTTATCAAAGGCTATAAATGTATTTTTACAACTACCGATAAACAAAGCAAAGAAAAGGTAGACGCCCTTCGTGCTTTCGGGGCAGAGGTAATCGTCTGTCCTACGGATGTGGATCCCGAAGATCCCCGCTCCTATTACTCGGTATCCTCCCGTTTGGTAAACGAAATTCCAAATGCCTGGAAACCCAATCAGTACGATAATTTGAGCAACAGTCAGGCGCATTACGAACAAACCGGGCCTGAGATCTGGGATCAAACCGATGGGAAAATCACTCACCTGGTAGTGGGCGTCGGCACTGGCGGCACTATTTGCGGAACCGGAAGATATTTAAAAGAAAAAAATCCGAACATTAAGATTCTCGGAATTGATACCTACGGCTCGGTATTTAAAAAATACAAAGAGACCGGCATTTTTGATAAGAACGAAATTTACTCCTACATCACCGAAGGCATCGGAGAAGATTTTTTACCCGCCAACGTCGATTTTAACATCATCGACCATTTTGAAAAAGTAACGGATAAAGACGCGGCGGTCATGACCCGTCGTATTCCACGTGAAGAAGCAATCTTTGCCGGAAATAGCGCCGGATCGGCCATGGCCGGACTTTTACAGATGAAAAACATGTTTAAAAAAGGAGACGTGGTAGTGGTTATTTTTCACGACCACGGAACACGTTACCTTGGTAAAATGTTTAACGACGACTGGATGCGTGAA
>CAZMHW010000585.1:0-2757 GCA_964566105.1 uncultured Akkermansia sp. | reverse complement strand
TGTTTAGACCAGGCATTTACAGGAATGCCCATACTGTCATACAAGCGTCTGAGCCTTTTGTGAAAACGCGGGGTGAATTCCTCCAGCCAGTGTTCAAAGGCGTTGGCAATGAGCAGCTGCCGGTTCACTAAGATTTTTTCGTTTTTACGGATTCCCATTCGGACCGGTCTTACCAACTTCTTATCACCATTTGCGGCAATCGAACAGAGATAATGATCGCCTCCGCAGGAACAGGACTGTTGGTAGGATAATAAAAAACCACAGGAATCGGTAAATTGACGGATCAAAGAATCGGCCTTTTGACCAAAGACATAGAGACAAGCCTGCAAAAGTACAAGAAAAGGAATCAAACAATAAAAGGTAAAACCCTGGGGATATTTTTTAAGCAATCTGTAAAATGCGTCACCCACTGCGTTTTGCTTCTCCCTTTCTTTTTCGAAGTTTGTTTTTAAATACCTGTGAAGTTTATTTAACTCTACAAAAAGATACAGCAAACAAAACAGAGGACTTATAAATAACAGGTTTAAAAAGGGAAAGATCAGAACTAATCCCATGGAGGTAAAGTGAATACATAGTACCGTGCAAAACAGAAATCCCATTAACAACATAACGGAAACCATTAAGAGCAAACCCGGTGATAATCTTTGTTTATAGTAGTTAGATGTAAAATGGGCAATTGCAAATAAACCCCAAACCGTGAAAGTTGTGGGTAATGAGTCCAGATCAAAAGGATGTTCGCCACATTGATCCTGAGTCAGAAAAATTCCCAGTGGAGGTAAAACACAGACAAATAAAAACTCCCAGATCTGATCCCACCTACTCTCCGCCCTTCCAGCGGCATTCTTAAAAATCCGGGTAATTTGCCTCAACAGCATAAAGAAGATAAACAAATTGGCGAGTATCACAGGTAACATTATTTCCATATTAAAAAGTGCTTTGAATTTCAAAGTAATAAATTAAAAAAATATCAATCCAGTTTCCGAAGCAATTTTTCAAGAGCGTCCAGATGCTCTTCAAAGGCCTTTATCCCGGTTTTAGTGGCGCTGTAGGTTGTAAGTGTTTTTTTACCCACAAATTCTTTCTTTATGTGCACAAATCCCTCCTTCTCAAGGGCAGCAGAATGGCTGGCCAGATTGCCGTCAGTCACTTTCAGCAAATCTTTCAGGGTATTAAAGTCCACACTGTCGTTTACCATGAGTACACTCATAATACCCAACCGAACCCTACTCTCAAAGGCCTTATGTAATTTATGGATATTAGGGTTAAGCATGTAAGTTCTTAATTGCGTTCGTATTTAAACCACATAATGGTGCCGTAAACAATGTGCAATAATCCGAAACCAATGGACCAAAAAAGTAAACCGGCACCCATATAAAAACTGGCCAGAAGACCCAGAATAATTTCCAGATAGCCCAGATACCTTATATCGTGAAGGGTATACTTACTCCCATTTACCAGGGCTACTCCATAAAACATCAGCATGGCCGGACTGATCAGTCCCACCATTTCCTTGCCATGATACAGCAGGGCCATACAAAAAAGCCCACCAGCAGCCAGTGGCACCAGCATATTTATAAGAAGACGCCAGGCCGTATGATCAAAAAGCTTATACCCATTCTTTTTTGCTTTTCTGGAAGAAAAATAAAGCGCGGTAATGATAGAGAGGGCCAGAACAAAAAAACAAATAAGGATGCAGGTCAGTATCATCTCTTTGTAACTTTCAGAAGAATATCCGCCATCCTGGATCACATTCCGCAAAAATTTATTAATAACAGTATGACCGGCGTACGCTCCTACCAGGGCATAAACGCCTGCGAAAATTCCAGAAAAACCGCTCAGGGACAAAAAACGGTTAGATTGTTTCATCATTTGCCTGATGTCGTGTAAGGCTTCGAGTTGTTGCTGACTATTCTCCATTTTTAAAGCACTTTGAGATACAAAGTTAATTGATAAATTTTAATTGTCAAGTGTTTTTTTCATTTTTTAACCAAAGCTTTATGAACACACTTCCAATTTACGGCTAAAAAATGTCTGACTGCCTTGGAGTTTCTAAGAACAAGCTGTTAATATTAAGTCAGAATACCTGAAGGTAAGCGACAAATGAACTCTACTTTTATGGCAAACAACCCGAATTTTTTGGAAAAACAAAGATCGGATTGTTCGGCATAATAGAAAGACAGGCGCTTTTTTATCAAAACCTGCCGGCTTTCTGTATTAAAACTAAATAGCTAATGAGCGATATTGCACATTTTTTCACCCCCGTTAACACGGAAGAAATTCTTGGAAACTTTGCTTTAAAAGAATTTCAGTTTGGTAATTTATTTTCCATTCACACAGATCCGGAAAACTTTCCAGACCTTGAGAACATTGACATGGCGATTGTAGGCGTTGCCGAATCCCGTAACTCCGAAAACAACGATGGTTGCCAGTTGGCACCAGATGCTGTTAGAGCCTATTTGTATAAATTATACGGCGGCAGTTTTGATTTGAGAGTAACAGACCTTGGTAATATTAATCCGGGGCACAGCACCGAAGACACCTATTTTGCACTGAGAACAACCGTAGATTCCTTAATCCGTAGAAACATTATTCCTGTTATTATAGGAGGCTCACAGGACCTCACCTACCCTCAGTTTTTAGGTTACAAAGATCTGGAGCAGACTATTAATGTGGTGGCCATAGACAGCGTGTTTGATCTGGGAAATCCAGAAGAGGATATTAGCAACACTTCCTATTTGGGTAAAATCATTCTTTACC
>CAZMHW010000584.1:0-2761 GCA_964566105.1 uncultured Akkermansia sp. | reverse complement strand
CCAGTGACTATAATCCCGGCAGCAGTCCAAGCGGTAACATGAAACTGATGATGAGTCTGGCCTGCATTCAATATAAACTAAACCCCGAGGAAGCTATTAACTCTGTTACCATTAACAGCGCCTGTGCTATGAATGTTCAACATCTGGTGGGTACAATTACACGCGGTAAATTGGGAAACCTTATCCTCACAAAAGACATAGCGAGTTATGGGTATTTGCCCTATGCTTTTGGCAGTCAGTTGTTGGAGCATACAATTATTAAGGGAAAGGTGTGGAAGTAGTTTTCAGCATGCTATAAATTAAAACACCGCTCTAAAAGCGGTGTTTTTGTTTTTATATAGTTAACTCTTCTCACTCGCACGAATGCACGAAAAAAAGCAAGGCGTAAAATTCGATATGAATAAGATAAGTAAGTGCCAGAGGGAAGTGCATTTGTTTAAAGTTGCTTGCGCGGTGTGAGATTTATGTTGTTCTCTAATAAAAAAAGACCCTCAAATGGAGGGTCTTTTTTTTGATTATGATATTTGTCAGCTTAGTCTATAACAATAACCAGGTATTTAGAGGCCGCCCAAAATTCTTTCGGGTTGGTTATTTCTATTCTCTCGATTGGTTTTTCTCCTATCAGTTTGTAAGAACTGGCAGGATGCGTAGTTAACAGTTTTACTTTTTTTGCACCGATATTAATGCTGGTAGTCTGTTCAATGTTCAGTTTAGTGAAATACTCTTTATTGAAATCGGAACTCACTTTGGTAGACTTACCTAGTCCAATAAAACCACCTTCTTTGGAAATGACTTTTTTCTCTTTCAATTCCTTATTCGTTCCAATGGCGTAATAAGCCGTATTCAAAGCTTCTGTTTTAGCAGCACTTTCACTTTCTACTACTTTATAATTGGTGTTCAGATTGGCAAGTTCAATATTAAGACCTTCCATTCTCGTTTTTAATTCAGCAATTTCTTCATCTTTTAGTGTAAGCGAGTTTTGAAGGTTCTCGATCATTTTTTCGAGACCGGCTATTTTAAGATTACTCTGTTTGAGTTTTGAAGTCAGGGAACCAATCCTGTTTTTATTTTTGGCCATAAGATCATAGATAGCCTGGATGTCTTCTTTAATCTGATTTCCTTTATTTTTTACGTCACCTTTACTGGTAACACTGCTCATCACCTTTTCTTTTTCCTTAATCGCGTTCAGGTTTTCCTGAATTTCATTAAAAGACTCTATAAACTCCTGTAAGGCGGCAGATTTTTCGTTTAATTGCCCCGACAATTCACCGTTTGCATTCTTAAGACTGTCGGCCAGGGGATTTCCTTTTTTTTCTTCCTCTTTACAATTGGTAAAGGTTAAACTGCCTACGGCCAGCATTAAACATGCAATAATGATTTTTACACTCTTCATACATTTATTATTTAGTTATATAAATACTTGTTGGGCTTACAAAAATAAAAAATTATCTAAAAGAAATAAATAAAGACGCCAGAAGCGTCTTTATTTGGAGATAAAAATATGGTTTTAACAGTTATTTAACAGAATTCGTCGTAAACCGCTTTCAAATGTTCCGAAATGGCGTTTGCGTTATGGCCTTCAATGTTGTGACGCTCTATAAAATGAACCAGTTCGCCGTTCTTAAATAAGGCAATAGCCGGACTGCTTGGGGGATAAGGAGTAAAGTGTTTTCTTGCCTGATTAACCGCGTCTACATCAAATCCCGCAAAAACGGTGGTTAATTTAGACGGTTTTTTAACGTTGTCAAGACTTTTCTTAACGCCCGGACGACAAGCGCCGGCTGCGCATCCGCATACCGAATTTACAACCATCAATACAGTTCCTTCCGATTGTACGGCTTTATCCACATCTTCAGGATTTATTAACTCTAAAAAGCCGGCTGTGGTCAATTCGGCTTTCATTGGATTTACAATTGCTTCAGGATACATGGTTAGTTTGTTTAATTATGCTACAAAGGTAATTACTAATCATAAATATTATGCAGACGCATGTTAAATTGTTTTAAAACCTTTTAGCTGAAAACTCTTAAAAATCTGGAATTCTCGTCTATATTTGCCCAAAATTAACGAGATTATGCAAAAAATTATAGTAGCAGGAGCGCTCATTTTATCTGGTTTTGCCCAGTTAAATGCTCAGAAAGCAGCTCCAAAGGCCGCAGCCGTGAAGCAGAATCCTAAACCTGTGTTTGTGGAAGAGGTTAAAAAAGTTGGAAGCGAAATGGTTATTCCTTACAAGCGTTATAAATTGTCTAACGGTTTAACGGTTATTATTCATGAAGATCACAGTGATCCTATTTGTTATGTGGACGTGACCTACCACGTGGGAAGCGCCCGCGAGCAACAAGGCAGAAGCGGTTTTGCTCATTTTTTTGAACACATGATGTTTCAGGGGTCCAAAAATGTGGCAGACGAGCAGCATTTTAAAATTATTACAGAGGCCGGAGGCACCTTAAATGGCACCACCAATACAGACCGCACCAATTATTTTGAAACGGTTCCCAGCAACCAACTGGAGAAAATGCTCTGGTTAGAGGCAGATCGTATGGGATTCTTATTAGATTCATTAACATCTAAAAAGTTTGAAAACCAACGCGATGCGGTTAAAAACGAAAAGTCTCAAAATGTAGAAAATCAACCATACGCACTAGCTTTTGTTGAGGAAATTAACAAGGCTTTAATTCTTGGCTTGTTAAGTAAAATCAATGAGTTAGACGAAGAAGAGAAAAGAGATTTTACACGGATCGGAATGGATATATTGCAG
>CAZMHW010000583.1:0-2761 GCA_964566105.1 uncultured Akkermansia sp. | reverse complement strand
AACGGAGGGGTATTTCGTTTTAATAAAAAATGTGGTATTGAAACGGCTTGGTCTTTTGTTTTTTCTGGCAATCAGTTTCTATGGACGGAATTCCGCCCAAATCAACAAAGACTCTTTTCTCCTGGAAAGCAGGCGGTTACCTGTAAATTACAAAGGTTTAATTGCAAATGCCAAAGGCTGGCAACGCCTGGGCTATTACGTATCTTATGGTAAAAACACTCACAAAATAATCCTGGAACAAAATGCTTTTGAAAACCTCGCCCCCTTTCGGAAGGGAAAGATGTTTTCGAGGATCAGAGGGCACAGAATTATTGCAAGAGGTGACAAACGTGGAGTGTTAAAAATAACTTACCTGGATGGGCGCCGCCTTATTCTCACTTACTGCAACCGGCAAAAAAAGAGGGGAAGAATGCGTCGTGTGAAAACACGTATTCTTTACCAACGGGTGGTTTAAGCAGCTATACAACTTCGAAACTAAGTTTCTGCGCTCCCTTTCGCCAGACACTGTCCCCTAGTTTTTTGAGTAGTTCCATATCTTCATCATACACCTTTGCAAAAATATTACAGGCATCCAGCCCCCTGCCTTCTCCGTAATAAATACCCATGCATTTGGAAGTTTTGGCACGGGTCGGTTTTAAAGGTCCCAGCACCACCTCACCGGGCACAGTAAATACCGAAGCATTTTCCTGCGGCACATCCAGTTCGGGGGCCTGATCCATCCAAATCTCTTCACCAGAAACGCGCGCGTGAAAAAAGAGAGAACTGAAAGGCAAACAGTTCATAAACGCAGCGCAGGTAGCCGGAGCTTCCTGAGTGTATAAGTGAAAACGAATCTTCGTTTGATCACCGGTGATAATTACAAAGGTCTGGTTCATACGCAAAGGATATAAAGTCAAAAATAAAGAATTCTTTTAATTCTCATTGGTATTAGTTTTTTGGAATGGTGGCAGGTTTTATTTTACTTTTTCGTGAGTTTTGCAGAGGTTTTGCTCAAGTGAAAAAAAGGTAACGGCCCTGATGGCGACTGGGCAGGACAGTATAGAATTTTTTAAAGTAGGCGTTACTTTTTGGTTGATGCTTTGTAGCGGCTCAACACAAGTGAAAAAACAAATACATAAATTGTATTCCGTCAAACAATAAACCTCTGAATTATTTTTACGTTACTTTTCCTTAGTCGAAAAGTAACCAAAAGACAAGCCAAAAATATCCCTCCCTATCTCACTTCCACGCACATGCCCGCTCAAAAAAGTCTAAACTTTTTTGCCGTGGTTTTTACGCGCCTCAATACTTCCGGAGCGCTAAAACCTTGTTTTCTAGTTTCACCCCTACACGGCGCCCCCAGCACACTACCTGGCTCATTACTGGGTAATGCCCTTGGCAGGCCGACGCACGGGATATCCTTTGTTTGCTTTCGCGGACACAGCTCCGTCACATCCCCAAAACTTTGGAAATAAAAAATTAAGAATCTGTATTTCTAATTCCAGGTAACACGTAAACCCAGGCCCTGCTGAATGGTAGCGTTTGTGAAGTTGCCCACCTCTGAAATGCTGGTCATACTTACACCTGGACGGACTTCATAAAACAAATGCGTACGTTTCCAGAATTCGCGTTTTCTTCCAAGCCTGAAATCAACGCCCATTGGCACGTAGGCCGAAACTCCAATGCTGCTGCTATTGCGGTAGTGTTCTGTTTTGGTTTGTATGGAGCCTGAATAGTGGTAATTACTATAATAATTCCCCGGGGTGTTAATGTCGTAATCGCTCAGGCCTCCGAAGCTGTAATACGAAATGTCGGTTGTTGAATTCAAAGAGACACCGGCTGTGATGCCCACGCCTGTGTAAAGCGACCAGCGGGCCTCCGGGTTGGTTCTGAAAATTAAAGAGGCGTCGAGCCGCAACTGTTGAGAGCGGTAATTCATGTTGAGGCTGCGGTTTACCACCGAATCGCGGTAAATGACCTGTCCCTGAGAAGAAGTGAGGGTGTCATACCGTTTGTTCTGACTTTGGTTAAAGTTGCAAACAAGGTTGCTGCCGGCCAGGTACGAAACTCCCAGACGTAAGGTAGTTCCTTTTTTATAGGCGGTTTTTTGTTTGTCACTGAAATGAATGCCCATTAAAATGCTCAGCATGGCGTCGGCATCAAAACTGCGGCCACTGGACTGGTTATAACCTGTGAGATTCGTTTTTAAAAGAGTGGACTGAGGGGCGAGTTTTTGAAAATCAGCGAAACTGCTGTTGTTACTGACCTGCATGAGCAGACCCGGTTGCACGTAAAACTCCTGAATGGCCATACGTTTGATGGGTTTGGGAGCTGGTGTAGATTCCTGCGCAAAAGTAGTTAAAGCCACAAATGGGAGTACTCCCGCTAAAATTTTTGCTCTGTTTTTCATAAGTTAGTGTTGTGTACAGCTTAAAACGCAACCAAACAGAAATTATTGTCAGGAATCAAATTCTTCACAGAATTTAGCTGTCGTAATTAACGAATAGCTGTCGTTATTCAGGGATAATCGTTAAAGGTGGATTTCCCTAGCCGTCTCCCAGGCTCCGGAAGCCCCTGTTTTAGGCAGTTCGGCCACTTCTATTCCCATAAACCACCTTTCACAGGCAATTTTAAGGCCCTCATCGTCCAGAAAAGCAACCCGGGCAAAAAGATCGCGTTTTCGCTCCATTTCAGGGTTGCAGACCTAAAACTATTTGTATTTTCGGTAACAAAGCACCCATTTTACCCAATTGTATGCGCTTAAAACAGCTCTGTTTTTATA
>CAZMHW010000582.1:506-2764 GCA_964566105.1 uncultured Akkermansia sp. | reverse complement strand
CGCGAAAATTGAGAAATACTGTAAAACGGACGTGATGACCCTGGCCCGGGTTTATAACCGCTTGGCCGGACTCGGAAATTTAAACGACGATGACATTATTTTTGCGTAAATTCAGCCCAGAATTTACGTTAATACATCGTTGAATATGTCTCCCCGTATTGCAATTATTGGAAGTGGAAGCTGGGCAACTGCCCTTGCCAAATTGTTTTTAAATAACACGGCTTCAATTAACTGGTTTATTCGGAAGCAGGAGGACATTGCCTATTTCAAAGAGTTTAAAAATAACCCGCGCTACCTGAGTTCGGTTGAATTTGAAACCGGGAAGATTCAGTTTTATACCTCACTTTCCGATTGTATCAAAAATTCAGATTACCTGGTATTGGCTATTCCGTCTGCCTTTTTAAATGATGCTTTTTCTGAGATCAAAGAGGCGGAGTTAAAAGACAAAGTTATTTTTTCCGCCATTAAAGGCATTGTACCACAACATAATTTAATTGTAGGCGAATACCTCAATAAAATTTACAATGTCCCACTTGAGAACATTGGTGTTATCACCGGACCTTGTCACGCCGAAGAAGTGGCCATGGAAAAACTTAGTTACCTTACTATTGCCTCCATTAATACGGCAAATGCGCAGATACTAAGTAATGCTCTAAATTGCCGGTATTTAAAATCAACGGTGAGCGACGATATCTACGGCACGGAATTTTCAGCAGTTTTAAAAAATGTGATTGCCGTTGCAGGGGGTATTTGTCATGGATTGGGTTACGGCGATAATTTTCTGGCAGTGCTTGTGAGCAATGCCATCCAGGAAATAAAACGTTTTGTTGACGCGGTTCATCCTATCGACCGTGACATTAAAGCTTCTGCTTACCTTGGGGATTTATTGGTGACGGCCTATTCACAGTTTAGCAGAAACAGGATGTTTGGCGCCATGTTGGGAAAAGGTTACAGTGTAAAACAAGCGCAACTCGAAATGAACATGATTGCCGAAGGGTATTACGCGGTAAAATGTGTTTACGAAATAAATAAAACCTATAAGGTGAGCATGCCTATCACGAATGCGGTTTACAATATTATCTACCAGAATCACGACGTGAGAAAGGAAATCATTCAACTTTCCAACGTCTTATCCTGAAATAGTGAGAACACTTGCTTTACTCATATCGGTTGTTTTTCATCCTCTTTTAATGGCGACCTACGGGTGCCTGCTTTTATTCTTCGGAATAAAAAACACCGTTTACGATTACCTCACAGAGTTTGAAACCAAATGGCGTATTTCTTTAATTGTGTTTGTGTTTTCGTTCCTGTTTCCTGTGCTCAACATTTATCTGTTGTATAAACTTAAACGCCTTCCCAGCCTCACTCTTTCCAATCAAAACGACAGAACCTTTCCTTACGTAATGACGGCTTTGTTTTATTTTGGTTTGTTTTACCTGTTAATGGATATTAATATCTGGAACAGTGTCAAGATTTTTATTGTGGGAGCAGGCCTTGCCATAATGATAACAGCACTCATCAATCTGAAATATAAGATCAGTGCTCACATGGTAGGGATTGGCGGCTTACTCGGTGTTTTAATTTCCATCTCTTATCTCATAAAATTTGATTTTACCCCTTATTACATGGCAACTATCCTGCTAGCGGGCATTATTGCCTTTGCGCGTTTAAAACTAAAAGAACACAGTCCCTCTCAAATTTACCTGGGTTTTCTCCTGGGATTGATTGTACAAACAAGTTTGTTTTTTACACTTCAAAAAATCATCTTTGCTTAAAAACAGGTCGTGAATTTAGTAACAGGCGCCACAGGCATAGTAGGAAGTCACGTTGTTTTGACTTTGTTGCAAAACAATAAAGAGGTTATTGCCTGCAAACAAACAAACAGCGATCTTAAAAAGGTAGAGGAAATATTTTCCTTCTATGTGGAAGACTACAAACCTTTGTTCGAAAAGATCAAATGGATTAACCTTGATATACGCGACATTTTTTCTATTGAAGACGCTCTTGAAGGTGTTTCTCATGTGTATCACTGCGCCGGCTTTGTGTCCTTTGAAACAAAGGACCGTAAAAAATTAATCGAAATAAACGAACAGGGAACCAAAAACGTGGTGGATGCCTGTTTACAAAAGGGGATCAAGGCCCTGTGCCATGTGAGTTCCGTGGCCACCATAAACAACCTCGATTATACCCTTCCCCTGAGCGAGGAAGTTTTCTGGAAAACCTCGGGCAAAGAAAGCGACTATGCGATTAGTAAATAC
>CAZMHW010000582.1:0-496 GCA_964566105.1 uncultured Akkermansia sp. | reverse complement strand
AGTAAATACAATGCGGAACGTGAGGTATGGAGGGGTATCGAAGAGGGCTTAAATGCAGTTGTTGTGAATCCGGGAGTGATCCTTTCACCGGGATTTTGGGGCCAAAGCAGTTCCAGGCTTTTTGAAACCTGCTCTAAGGGAAATAGCTTTTATACAGATGGTTTGGCTGCTTATATTTCGGCAAAAGATGTGGCCGAAATCATGGTTCGACTGGTCACCGGACAACACTTTAATAACCGTTATATCCTGATAGAGGATAACTATAATTACAAAGATATCTTAAGTCAGATCCAGACTCATTTTAACAAACCTGTTCCCCATATCCGCGCATCTGCACTTATGTTAAATACAGCCAGAATTTTTGAGTCTTTTTTTGCCTTTTTTACCGGTAAACAAAAAAAACTATCCAAACCGTTAATCAACGCTGCTTTTAACCGTCAGTTGTTTTCAAACAAGAAGATAAAGGAGGCTTTAGGCGTTGAATTAAGCCCTGCGG
>CAZMHW010000581.1:0-2778 GCA_964566105.1 uncultured Akkermansia sp. | reverse complement strand
AGTTATAATCCCGTACCTTTCTTTGACAGCTTCTGCGGGGATAAAAAAATTATCATCGCCGGTAGTACCTGGCCAAAGGACGAGGAATTTTTAATAGAGGCCTTTCAAAAAATAAATGATCCCGATCTTAAATTAATTCTGGTACCGCACCACGTGGATGATAAAAGTATTCAGAACCTCGAACAACTTCTAATCAAAAATAAATCTGATTATTTGCTGTTCAGTGAGCCGGATCCTGATTTTACCAAAAACATTCTGGTGGTAAATGCGATGGGCCTTCTAAATAGGGTCTATCACTATGCTAACGTTACTTACATTGGTGGGGGCTTTAATTCGGGTATCCATAATTGCCTGGAACCAGCGGTTTATCTTAAACCGGTTGTTTTTTACGGAGGGGACGATTATCATAAATACAACGAGGCTGTTGAACTACTGGAAATGAAGGCTGCCACAAATGTCTCAAAGGTAGAGGAATTGCAGGAGGCACTGCTTCATTATTTGAACGATGCCCCGGCGATAAAAAATGTTGAATTAAATCTTAAAGCCTATTTTAAAAAGAACTCAGGCACTACCGACAAGGTATTTGGGTTTATTAAATGGGATTAGTGTTCTCCCGAAATTTAATCAGACTTTACCATTTATGGTTTTAAGTACACTTTCCCACAACAAATTAGATGTTTTTTCCCAGGAGAAATTATACTTGCGTAAAGATCCTTTTTTTATCAAATCACGGCGTAAGGTTTCGTTATAAGTCAATTCAACCATCGCGTTTTTGATCTGTTCGGTGTCAAAAGGGTCTACATACAGTGCTGCGTTCGATGCCACTTCTGGCAAACTGGTCACGTTGCTGGTAAGTATAGGGACACCGGCTTCCATAGCTTCTACCAACGGTATTCCGAATCCCTCGTAATAAGGAATAAAGGTTAGGGCGGCAGCGCTGCCCAGCACGAGCGCCAGTTCATGGTCCTCAAGCCTGCCGGTAAAGATTACTTCGTCTTTCATTCCCTCTTGAGCCACAACGTTGTGAATTTCCGCCAAACCCCAAAAATTGGGACCGGCCAGCACAAGTTTAAAGTCTGAATGTGTTTTTTTCTTAAAAGCCGCGAAGCCTTTTACCAGATGAGCAATGTTTTTACGGGGATGTAAAGACCCCACACTCACAAAATAATTTTTGCCCCTGGCATATTTCAGCCTTGTTAAGTGTTTATCGGCCTCGCTTACATGTTTAAAAAAAGAATGAATGCCGTTATACACCACATCAATTTTATCAGGGTTGATGTGATAATTGTCGGCGATGTCTTTTTTACTGAACTCAGAAACCGTGGCGATACGGGTAGCTTCTTTGGCGAATCTCGGAAAAAAGTGGTTATAATATCTGGCTGTAAGCCACTTACTGTCTTCCGGGTGGTGTAAAAAATTAATATCGTGAATAACCGGCAATTGCCTGCATTTGGCTCCAATCGTCAAAAAACCATCCGGAGAGAGAAACAGGTCAGGCTTCAAACGGTCGAGGGTGCTTTTTACCGAGAATTGAAACCACGTATAATACAGGAATGGATGCCTGGCCTGTGGGGAGAGCACCATCGGCGTGATGTTATCCGAGAAAATAAATTCTTCGTCGAAGCTGCGGTCGAATAAAAATACAAAATGAACCTTGGGATTTCTCTGGCAGATTTGTTTAAGGGTTTGGTAACTAAACCAGCCGATACCATCAAGCTTGTCCTTTAATAATAATCGGGTATTGACGACAATCTGCACACCGCAAATCTATGAATTTTTGATTAGTAAAAGTCATAAAAAAAACTATCTTTGTCCGCCGTTAATTGCAAAAGAAAAAGTTCATATTCGACCTGGCCATCCTTATTGTGCTTAATTTACTGATAAAGCCATTTTGGACCATCATTATAGAACCAAAGGTTCAGGGTCAGATAGGAAATATAAGTTATGGGGAGTATTTTACCATTTTTCAATTTTCGTTATTACTCAATATATTTTTAGATTTTGGCTTAACCAATTTTAATAATAAAAACATTGCGCAATACAGCCATTTGCTGAGTAAGCATTTTAGCAAAATGCTAAGCTTAAAATTTACGCTTGGGTTATTGTATTTGCTGGTTTCTTTCTGTATTGGCTACATAATATTTGGTTACAACGTCAAGTTGCTTTTGATTTTGTGTATCAACAGTTTTTTACTGAGTTTAAACGTGTTTTTACGTTCAAATTTGCAGGCACTGCACTTGTTCAGATTGGATAGTTTTATTTCGGTACTGGATAGGGTTATCCAGATCATTATTGTGTTGGCCATGTTATTTAATTTGTTTTGGTTAAAACTAACGGTCATGAATTTTGTATATGCGCAAACTATCGGATATGCGCTTACAGGATTAATTTGTTTTATTGTGGTGTTAAAAAAAACGCACACATTTAAATTAAATTGGGACTGGCACTTTAACATTTTAATTTTAAAAAAGAGTCTGCCTTTTGCGGTCCTGGTTTTGTTAATGACCTTTTACAACCGCCTTGATCCCATTATGATTCAGGAGCTATTGCCGGGAGATTTTGGAAAAGAGCAAAGTGCCATTTATGCAAAAAGTTTCAGGTTACTGGATGCAGCCAATCAAATAGCGATGTTATTCTCAATTCAGCTAATTCCCCTATTTAGCAGGATGATAAAACATAAAGAAAATATGGAAAATATTGTGAAATTGTCTTTCACATTGTTAGTTACACCGGCATTAATCGTATCAATAAGCACCATCTTTTATGCTGAGCATTTTT
>CAZMHW010000580.1:0-2780 GCA_964566105.1 uncultured Akkermansia sp. | reverse complement strand
TGACAGTATTTGGACATTTGGGTATGTGCCTTTTATTAATTGGGCCTATGGCGATCACGTAAGCTTATTTGCATTGTTGATGTTTGTGAGTACACTGGTTTATACCTATATGAACAGCAGCATGATGCCGCAACAAAATAATCAGATGCCAGGCATGAAATTTATGATGTACTTTATGCCGGTGATCTTTTTGGCAGTGATGAATGACTACGCTGCAGGTTTAAGCTGGTACTATTTCCTTGCGAATATGTTCACCTTCCTGCAAAACTGGATTATCAAAAAAATTGTGAGCGATCAGAAAATAAGAACACAATTGGAGGCAAATATGAAAAAGCCGGCAAAGGTGTCTAATTTTCAAAAGAGATTAGAAGAAATGTCAAAACAAAGACAACAAGCGGTTAAGAAAAGGTAAGAAATCGGTTAAATATTGCTCCGGACTTATTCTGAACTGTTAAAATTTTGGTGCTCTTAGTTTAAATATATTATTTTGTACCCGTATCGTGTTAAAGAACAAGTACATAAAAATTGCAGTTTCCACCTTTTTGGTGTTGATGGCGCTTTGGGTGGCTACGCCTAAAGTGTACATACACGACTTGTTTCATCACGATCACAGCAATGTAAATCTTGGCACCGAAACAAAAGTAAAATCACAATCATCGGATGATTGTGATTATGAAAAATACAACAAACCAAGCCACTTCAATCCTTTTAAGTTTATTTTTAGTTTTATTCCTTCCAAAGCTAAAAATTCCGGAAAAATAGCGGAGAAAGCCATGCGCTTCTCCAGTCTCTCTTATGCCGTGTCTCTTTTAAGGGGACCTCCTGTAGCTGAATAAATTCAGTTAATCATTATTTTAGAGTTAGCGGCCAAATTCCGCTTTTAAATCAACTATCATTCATGAAAGGTCGTCAAAGATATACGTCCCTGTTTCTCATACTTGTATTCGTTTGGGTTCTGTTACCAGCGCCCAGTCTGCATAGGTTATTTGCAGATCATGAGGATACAGAATGTGAACTGATTCATGACTACTCTCTAACACAGATAGAGTCGCAGCACACACACTGTGATGTTTTTTCTGCGCATGGCCCTCTCTACAGTGCGCCGGAATTGGTAACGTTTGATGCTCTGCTTGCAGGGATTGATACGGAAATAAATACGGCTTATGTAAACGGATTTCCGGACACGCCTCTTCGTTTTAAGCGCTCGCGCGGACCTCCTCAGGCATAATTGTTTTATAACTTTTACCCCGCGGGTAAAAGCAGTTTAATAATTATGAACCAGCCTATGATGGCTATAAAATACTAATGATGAGGAAAATTTTCTTAATGATGTGTAGCATTGTCACCTTCAATGCATTTTCACAAATACAACTTAAAGGTAAAATCACAAGCCACTCTGATCAACAACCCCTGCCGGGTGTGATTATTTATCTCCCTGACTTTAAGAACGCTGTGATAAGTAAAACGGATGGCACTTTTGAAATGAATAATTTACCGCCGGTTAAAACACTTATTCAGATTAAAATGTTGGGATATAAAACAATCATTCAAAGCATTGATCTTTCAAAAGAAACACAACTGAATCTTGAAATGGAGGAAGCTGTGGTGGAAGAAAATGAGGTGGTAATAACAGGCGTGTCAAAAGCTACTGAAATGAAACGAAGTCCCGTACCCATGGCGTTCATAGATTCAAAATACCTGAACGAAAATACGGCTACCAATATTATCGACGCCCTTTCCAAGGTTCCGGGAGTCAATGTTCTTTCAACAGGACCCAACGTGTCTAAACCCTATATAAGAGGTTTAGGTTACAATCGTGTATTGACCTTGTTTGACGGAGTACGGCAGGAAGGTCAGCAGTGGGGAGATGAGCATGGTGTGGAGGTGGATCAGTATCTTATTGACCGCATTGAAGTAGTAAAAGGTCCCGCCAGTTTAATTTACGGGTCGGACGCGTTGGCAGGGGTTGTAAATTTAATCCCTGAAAACCCTGCACCAGAAGGCACTATAAAAACAAGCCTTCAAAGTAATTATCAAAGTAATAACGGTTTACGCTCTGTTTCGTTGGGACACTCGGGAAATTCAAAAGGATTTATCTGGGGGCTCCGGTCCTCTTATAAACAAGCTTATGATTTTCAGAATAAATACGATGGACGCGTTTATAATACAGGTTTTAAAGAAATGGATCTGAATGCTTATGTTGGTGTTAACCGCCAATGGGGATACTCTCATCTTAATTTCAGCGTCTACGATAATTTGCAGGAGATTCCTGACGGCAGTCGTGATTCGTTAACGCGTAAGTTTACAAAACAAGTGTCGGAAGAAGATACATTAAGGCCAATTGTTAGCCCAGCGGAACTCAAATCCTATGCTATCAGCGCTATTCATCAACACGTTCAGCATGTCCGGATTTTTTCCACTACAAATTTTATTTTGCCAAAAGGGAAAATTGCCTTGAGACTGGGGTATCAGAAAAGTGTACGCAGGGAATATTCACATCCGCAAAATGTAAACGTTCCGGGATTGTATCTGAATATGAATACAGGGACGTACGACGTGAAATATTATTTACCTGAAAAAAGAAACTGGGAAACTACATTTGGACTGAATGGAATGTACCAGTTAAATGATCCCAACGGAGGAACAGAGTTTGTAATTCCCGGATACAGCCTTTTTGATCTGGCGCCTTTTTTATATGTGAAAAAGAATATTAAAAAATGGGACCTCGCTTTTGGAGCCAGGTACGATACGCGGGCCTTTCGCAACACGGCCATGTACAC
>CAZMHW010000579.1:0-2780 GCA_964566105.1 uncultured Akkermansia sp. | reverse complement strand
GTTTGACCGCCCAGACCCTGAGTAAGGAAACCATCCTCATGGAAACACCTTATGGGAACATGAAAATTAAACTTTATGAGGAAACTCCCTTACACAAGGCTAATTTTTTAAAACTGGTCAACGAGCACTATTTCGACTCCCTTTTGTTTCACCGGGTGATAAATAATTTTATGATCCAGGGGGGCGATCATCTGAGTAAATACGCGGCTCCCGGCGATAGTCTGGGGCACGGAGATATTGGGTATACGGTTCCGGCTGAATTTAATGCGGCTCTTATTCATAAAAAAGGTCGTTTGTGTGCCGCCAGGGACGGGGACGACGTAAACCCCAAACAAGCATCCAGTGCTACCCAGTTTTACATCGTGATGGGTAAAAAAAGAACCCCGGAAGATTTAAAAAAATACGAGGATCGCATTAATAAAACGCATTATACCCGCTGTGCCCGGGAATTTATGAAAACCGATGAAGGAATGGCACTTAAAAAGGAATACAACCGTTTGAAGAACGAAAACAAAACAGACAGTGCGGCACTTGTAAATTCAAAAATTGAAAACCGGATCCAGGCAGAACACCTTAAAACCCCTGAATATAAATTTAACCAATATCAAACCGATACCTACACAACGGTTGGTGGAACACCGCATTTGGATGGCACTTATACTGTTTTTGGGGAGGTGATAGAAGGCATGGAAGTGATAGATAAGATTGCGGGGGTGAAGACAGATAAACGCGACAGACCCCTGGAAGATATCCGAATGAGAGTAAGCATACTCAAATAAATAGAACAGGATTAAACCTTTGAAGCATTGACGCGTCTAAACACTAAACATACACCTATGAAAACTCTTCTCTGTACAATAAGCCTGTTCCTTTTGGTAGGATCGCTAAATTCTGTAAAGGCTCAGGCCACTAAGTCCCCCGCTCCTGCCGGGCAAAAGAAAAATATGAAAAACCTCACCCCTGAAGAACAGGCCAAAATGGAGGTGAATCGCGCCGACAAACAACTTGGATTAAATCAGGAACAAAAAGCGAAGTGGATGGAAGCGGCTGTGAAACGAATTACGGCAAACAGACCTCTTCGCGAAAAAATGCAGGGCTCTACTACACCTGAAGAACGCAAAAAACTGCACGACGTGGCCAAATCGAATCGGGAAGCCTTTGATGCCAGTATTGCCGCTTTATTAAAGCCGGAACAGGTGGAGAAGTATGAAGAAATGAAACGAAATCACCAGACGAAAGCCCAGGAAAGACGTAAGGAGCATCTGGATAATGGTAAACCCGCTCCGGCAGGACCTGAACACGATGAAATTGAAGAGTAATGTCCTGCATAAAACAAAAAAAGTCCTGATTCTTTTGAGTCAGGACTTTTTTTGTTTAAAGTGAATAAGTTTATTTGATAGCTTTTTTTGCAGCGTCCACATTTCCTTTAGAGCTGCCCACAAAAATCTGGTTATTGACAAGGATGACAGGTCTTTTCAAAAAAGTATATTCTCCAAGGATGAGTTTTTTGTATTCAGCTTCTGTGGAAGGTTTTGGATCGAGTGTTTTATACTTCATGGCAACTCGGCTAAAGAGAGCCTCGTAAGAACCAGCCATTTTTTTCATTTCATCAATTTGTTCTTTGGTAATGGGTTCCGTTTTAATGTCCTGAAATTCAAATTTCTTTTCTTTTAATTTTAAGTCGTCAATAATCCGTTTGCAGGTGCCGCAGTTAGAGAGGTGAAAGATCTTCTTCATTTTTTAGTAATTTAGATGTGTGAAATTAAACATATCACTTCACTATACAAACCAGAAGACGATTTGTTTAGGATTCAGTCGCGAACGACCCATGAAATTCTACACCCTCGTTTTTCTTTTTCTTTCTGTTATTCTAAAGGGCCAGACTTATGAAAAGGACTGGGCGGTACTAAATGCCAAACTGGAAGCGGGACAATCTCCTTCCATACAGGAAGGAGAGACTTTTTTAAGCAAATATAAAATCAAGCTGGCAAATTACCCCGACAATACCACACAACTCTACAGTGTGTTGGCTAATGCGTATTACAATCAATCCAATTACGAAAAAGCAGAAGAGGACTACCTTCAATCTTACCGTTACGCCCGTCTTTCCACCGATACTTCTTTAAAACACATTGTGGAATTAAGTCTGGCTATTTTGTACTACAATACCAATAATTTACTTGAAGCGGAAAAATACTACCTGGCCTGTATGTCGGGAATGGCGGCTGTTTATGGACAATCCAGCCGGGAGTACACGCAAATTTTTTACGATTACACCCGTTTGCTCATTGACATAGGGCGGTACGAAACAGCGCGTCCTTATGTGGAAGCGCTGTTATATTATTACAAAACGCTTGACGGGGAGAAAAATTCCAAATATCTGGGCTTGCTTAATTGCAAGGCCATTATTTTTCAAAATACGGGTAATTACAGCGAAGCCATTGGGATTTATTCAGACATTATTAACGCGGGCAATTTGCTTCCCTTAGGTGATACCCTTGGGCACGTGATCACGATCTCGAATCTGGGTGACATCTATAGAGAAACCGGTCAATACACAGAAGGAATTCTGGAGTTGAAAAAGGCAAAAACATTGTATTACAAATACAACCTAAAAAACGAAGAAACCCTGGCGACCATTGAAAATAATATCGCATTGTGTTATAAATCTACGGGTGAGATGAAAATGGCGGAAGAGGCTTATAATTCTTCCCTTGAAATATACCGAAGAAGCGGACAAACAGAAACGGAACCCTATTGCAGTGTGTTGAGTAATAAGG
>CAZMHW010000578.1:0-2783 GCA_964566105.1 uncultured Akkermansia sp. | reverse complement strand
TGTAAGCACTGCCCTTATGGTTATAATAAAAAAACAGGTAATTTTGATAAGCCAATTAAAAAGTAAAATTTAAGAATGTCTACTAACACTCAGCTTTCGTTTAAAGACCTCGTTCTTCAGGGTATTCCAGCAGAACTCCCTGAATTCAAATCTCACGATACAAACATTAATCATGCACCAAAACGTAAAGATATTTTGAGTGCAGAGGATAAAAAACTAGCCATTCGAAATGCGTTGCGTTACTTCGATAAAAAACACCATGGGCTTTTAGCAAAAGAGTTTGCCAACGAATTAAAAACTTACGGTCGTATTTATATGTACCGTTTTCGTCCGGATTATAAAATCTACGCCCGGCCCATCTCCGAATATCCGCATAAGTCGCTACAGGCTGCTGCCATTATGCACATGCTGAGCAACAATCTCGATTACGCGGTCGCACAACATCCTCATGAATTAATTACTTATGGTGGAAATGGTGCTGTTTTTCAGAACTGGGCGCAATACCTGTTAACCATGCAATACCTGGCCACCATGACCGACGGGCAAACCCTGGTTCTTTACAGCGGACATCCCATGGGCCTGTTCCCTTCGCATAAAGATGCACCAAGGGTGGTAGTTACCAATGGCATGATGATTCCGAATTACAGTAAACCAGACGATTGGGAGAAGTTTAATGCTCTGGGAGTTACCCAATACGGCCAGATGACAGCGGGTAGCTTTATGTACATCGGACCCCAGGGAATTGTTCACGGCACAACCATAACCGTTATGAATGCCGCACGTAAAAAATTTAAAACGGAAGAAGAACGTAAAGGAAAATTATTTGTTACCTGTGGTCTTGGCGGTATGAGCGGTGCTCAACCCAAAGCGGCTAAAATTGCAGGGCTCGTTTCCATTACTGCTGAAATTAACCCGAAGGCTGTTAAGACACGTCACTCACAGGGGTGGGTAGACGAAGTGTTTAATAATCTTGACCATTTGATTACCCGAACAAAACAGGCGCAACAAAATAAAGAAGCCGTGAGCTTAGCCTACGAAGGAAATGTGGTAGATCTGTGGGAAAGACTTTTGAAAGAAAATATCACTGTGGACATTGGCAGTGACCAGAGTTCTCTGCACAATCCGTGGGCTGGCGGTTATTATCCGGCAGGCTTTAGCCTGGAAGAAAGTAATGCCATGATGGCCGAAAAACCCGAACTTTTCAAAACAGAAATTCAGAAAACACTCGTGCGTCATATCAATGCCGTGAATGCACTCACTGCAAAAGGCATGTACTTCTTCGATTACGGAAATGCCTTTTTGTTAGAAGTTTCACGCGCCGGAGGAGATGTGTTTAAAAACAAAGAGACCGGCGAGTTTAAATACAAATCTTACGTGCAGGATATCCTGGGCCCTATGTGTTTTGATTACGGCTTTGGCCCTTTTCGTTGGGTATGTACCTCTGCAAAACCTGAGGATTTAGCTGTAACGGACCGCCTGGCACAGGAAGTTCTTGAAGATATTTACAAAACAGCGCCTTCTGAAATCAAACAACAGTTGCACGATAATATTGTGTGGATAAAAGACGCGCAGCAAAATAATTTAGTGGTGGGCTCACAAGCGCGTATCCTGTATGCCGACAGTGAAGGGCGCATCAAAATAGCCCAGGCCATAAATAAAGCAATTAAAGAAGGTAAAATATCCGCACCGGTAGTTTTGGGTCGCGATCACCACGATGTAAGTGGTACCGATAGTCCTTACCGCGAAACCTCGAACATCTACGACGGCAGTAAGTTTACCGCCGACATGGCTGTTCAAAATTTTGTGGGCGACGCCTTTCGTGGTGCTACCTGGATCAGTTTACACAACGGTGGTGGCGTGGGCTGGGGAGAAGTAATGAACGGTGGTTTTGGCCTGGTCTTGGATGGCAGCCCCGATGCGGAAAGACGTTTGGAGCAAATGCTGTTCTGGGATGTGAATAACGGTATTGCACGCCGCAGCTGGGCGCGTAACGAAGAAGCTCTTTTCGCCATTAAACGTGAGATGGCCCGGACTCCTGACTTAAAAGTAACCTTACCTCACCTTGTGGATGATGCCACTCTGGAAGGATTAATATAAAATTATTAAAAGAATAAGCGCTCCAACCGCCCTTCGACTCCACTCAGGGGGACGTGTTGGAAGTGAAATATTAAACAACTAATGAAAAAAACAGTTCTTCTTTTACTTTGTGTTTTCGCCCTGAACCTTTTTTCGCAGGTACGAAACATCAACAAACTCACATTGGAAACCACCTACTCCTGGGTTGAGATTCATAAATCGCTGAGAGACCTCATTGATAAAGCGGATCGCTCTTCTTATTTTGACGATGAGTTTTTTAATAATCTACTCAAAAAAATCATTCTCGATAAACAGTTCAGCGAAAAAGAAAAAGTACAGTTATTTTATTTGATGCAAAAAAAACTGGGGTTCGCTTTTGTAGGAGTCAATTATCTTCCACCAAAGGAAAATTACTACATGTTTCATGTCGGGGAAATTATTACCTGGGAAAAAACAAGAGGTGTTTTAAAAGATCTTAATTACGATCCGGCCAGGTTCATCGCCCTGGTAGATTCCAACCGCACACGCGACGCTGTTCTGGCCTCCAATGCCCTGCTACTGGCTACACTGCTTAACCCGGATAGTGTAGGAAAAAAAAAGACGGCTCTTGCTATTGCTCAATTACTGACTTGTGAATCTGAAGAAAAACCGTGCGGACTGTGTGGTTCGTGTTTACGAGTCGAAAAAAAACAATCTGAAAATTTACT
>CAZMHW010000577.1:0-2789 GCA_964566105.1 uncultured Akkermansia sp. | reverse complement strand
ATTTGGTGGTCCTGATGGAAAAAAATTCATGCACAAACAGCTCAGAAATATTTTTGTTGAAATAGCGGAACTCCCTGTTGATGAGCAAAGAGAGATCATTAACCAACGTTTTGAAAACTGGAAAGGCGGCCTTGAACAGGTAGATGACGTGTTGGTGATTGGTGTAAGGGTTTAATCTCTTCCGGGTTATCTATTCTGTATTTTGTATCCCAATCTTTTCGACTGCTATCTGTATTTTTCGTATCTAATCTCTATTTACTTAATACACAGCCACGTCGCAGACGATGGGCATTTGAGGAGGAATCTTTTTAAAATCACCCAATAAACCGTGTGCCAGTGGTGAAGGGATAAGCAGTACGGCTTTATCGCCCCGTTTTAAATACTGAAGCCCTTTGTGAATACCGCTTTCAAGATCTTCGTGCCCGATAATAAAAGTTCGTTGTCCCTCTTGCTTGGAGGTATAACACAGAGTTCCGTCCAGTAATTTAATCTCAAAATCGATACTTACCTGCATACTGTCCCGGATACTATCCCCTCTGGCGGAAGGTTTGTATACGAAATACCGGATGCCTGAGGCTGTCCTGAAAAAAGGCATTTTGTGACTTTTGGCATAATAATCCATCTCATCATTTTCCTTTTGCATGAGTTGTTGATTTGCCTTTATGAATTGCTCGCGAATAACCTTATCGGTTGCCTTATCGTCTGAAAATTTGGACTCCTGTTGTTTTTGAGGCTCTTTGCAGGAAAACGAAAATGCAAGAACAAAAGCAGTAAAAAGTGTAATAACTGGCCGAATCATATCTTTAAACAAAATTAAGAATTAGTTGACAGGGAAGCTTATAAATTACTTTAAATTTACCTTCAAATATGACTAAGCAAGAACGGTACGAAAAAGTACTCCATTATTTTGAAACCGAAGTAGGATTGGCAGAAACGGAACTACATTATACCAATCCTTACGAACTTCTGGTAGCAGTTATACTCAGCGCCCAGTGCACGGATAAACGTGTTAATTTAACCACTCCTGCCCTTTTTAAGGACTATCCTACCGCAGAATCTCTGGCTCATGCCGATTCGGATACCATTTTCCAATATATCCGGAGTATAAGTTATCCCAACAACAAGGCAAAACACCTCGTTGGAATGGCAAAGATGCTCATAAGTGACTTTAAAGGCGAAGTACCCTCTGAAGTGGAAAAACTCGTAAAACTTCCGGGAGTTGGTCGTAAAACAGCCAATGTGATAGCGTCTGTTATTTTTAACCAACCTACCATGGCCGTGGATACTCATGTATTTAGGGTGAGTAACCGTATAGGGCTTACCACAAACGCAAAAAACCCCTTGCAATCTGAGAAACAATTAATTAAATTTAGACCAGCGCATTTAGTACCTAAGGCGCATCATTGGTTAATATTACATGGCAGGTACACTTGCCTGGCAAGAAGTCCGAAATGCGACTCGTGCCCGATCAAGTCAAATTGTAAGTACTTTGAAAAACACTTTCTTAAAAAGAATAATTCACGTGTAACAAACAATATCTAATAAAACATCCTATGGCAAAAAAAATAAAAAAGAAAGCTACTAAAAAAGTGGCTGCTAAGAAAACCTCAAAAAAAGTCGCAAAAAAAGCAACTAAGAAAGCCGTAAAAAAAGTGGCTTCGAAGGCCACCAGAAAGAAAGTGGTAAAAAAAGTAGCGAAAAAGGTCGCAAAAAAAGCTGCTCCGAAAAAAAAGGCAAGTCCTAAAAAAGCTGCAAAAAAAGTAGTTAAAAAAGTTGCTCCTAAAAAAGCCGCCAAAAAGGCAATTAAAAAAACAACTGCTAAAAAGGTAGTTGCTAAAAAGGTTGCCGCCAAGAAGAAACCAATTGCTAAAAAGGTGGTGGCAAAGAAAAAGCCTATCGCGAAAAAGCCAGTAGCGAAAAAAGCCGCGCCTAAAAAACCTGCCACCTTTATGGAGTCATTAACGCATAACCTTGCCGATTTTACAAGGAACATTGCGGCTCCTGTGATGGACACCCCGGCGGAGGAAACGCATCAGGAAGAAAGTTCAGCTCTGAACAATCATTCAGACGAACCAAACAATCACTATTCGGATAACACACCTTCTGCTGATAAGGATACCAACTCAACTAACGACGAAAACAAGTCCGACGAAAACGACCTGAATGAAAGAAGCTGGTAGTTTTGTGGCCCATAAAACAGGTTTAACAAAAGGCACTCCGGCTCCCCATTTTGAAGCAAAGGATCAGCATGGAAATACCGTAAGTTTAACAGACTTCCGGGGTTTACATCTGATCCTTTATTTTTATCCTAAGGATAATACCCCCGCCTGCAGCGCCACGGCCTGCAGTTTAAGAGACGAATTCAGTCTTCTTACCGGTAAGAACTACGCTGTGGTGGGTGTAAGTGCCGATAGTGTAAAATCTCACTCTAAATTCGCTCAAAAACTAGCACTGCCCTACGCTATTTTAGCTGATACGGATATGCAAATTATTAAAGCCTACGATGTATGGGGTACCAAAATGCTTTTTGGAAGAATTTATGACGGCATTGTCAGGACCACCTTTGTTATTGATGGAGAAGGTGTTATTGAGCAGGTTATCAATGAGGTAGATACAAAAAATCACGCCAAGCAAATTTTATCACTATAATTTTAAAAATAATTTTGTGGAATAAAATAAATCTGTTAAATTTGCACTCCCGATTTAACCCGGGAAAATGGATTGGTAGTTCAGCTGGTTAGAATGCCGCCCTGTCACGGCGGAGGTCGCGGGTTCGAGTCCCGTCCAGT
>CAZMHW010000576.1:0-2789 GCA_964566105.1 uncultured Akkermansia sp. | reverse complement strand
GTACGGTTACCGCGGTATAATTTATATTCAAAATAAATACAGACTTCGTTTACCAGTGGTTTTCCTTTTTCCTTTGCACCGGCAATTTCAATGGCGGTGATCAGGTTTTCCTTTCCGTCAGTACGGATAATACCAATAGGAAGTTGTGATCCTGTTAATACCACCGGCTTGTTCAGGTTCTCAAGCATAAAACTGAGGGCACTCGCTGTAAAACTCATGGTATCACTGCCATGGAGGATTACAAAGCCATCGTGTTTTTTGTAGTTTTTTTCAATGATTTCCGCCAACTCAATCCATACCGAGGGATGCATGTTGGAAGAGTCAATGGGTTCTGCAAATGAAATGGCAGACAATTCGATGTCGAATTTATTCAACTCCGGAATTTGCCGGGTAAGGGACTTAAAATCAAAGGGCTTTAATTCACCGCTGCTGGCATCCTGCATCATACCTATGGTGCCGCCTGTGTAAATTAAAAGTACGGATGATTTTTTAGTCATGTGAATGTTTGATGGATATTAGAAAATGCAATAAAAAAAGATTCAAAATTCAAGTTTCAAAGAGTGGTATATTTATGTACCCGAGCTCCTGAAATCCTGAGTTTTGAATCTTAGATTATTTTTAATTAGAAAGGTAAATCGTCGTTATCGCCCGGATTGCTGGTAAAAACTGGTGCCGAAGAGCTGCTCATATTTGTGTTAGAGGCAGGACTCGCATTTTGTCCTGAAGATGCTGCTGAAGAACCTCCCTGCATGCGTTCAATTCTCCAGGCTTCCAGAGTGTTAAAATACTTAATGCCTTGTGGACCATTCCATTCGCGGCCACGCAGGTTAAACTGTACTTTTATTTCTTCTCCGTCATTAAATTGATCCAGAATGGTGCATTTGTCTTGTGTTACCTGAAAACTAACGTGCTGAGGGTACGGGGTGTTAGCTTCTGTGGTTAATACAAATTCGCGTTTTTGAAAACGATCGCTCACTTTTTGCGTATCGAATTTCACTTTAAGTGTTCCTATTACTTCCATGATATATTTATTTTATTATTTACTTAACTAAGGTGTTAACCGCAATTAACAGGTCTAATTTAAATAAATTAATCAATTTTCAAATCGATTAATTATCAAATTAAAGTAACACCATCCAGGCTTCTTTTACCTTATTTGCCTCCAGAAGGGTCTGTGCAAAACGGTGTTGTAATTCCTTATTTGGAAAGGCCTGAAGTGTTTTTTTGAATTCCGCTGTTTCTTCCGAAGAGGGTACTTGTTCTATACTTCCCAGCAATCCCAGGTTGTTACCGGTAAGTATAGTGCTGTTTCGTATTTCTGCGGGAATCTGGTCTAAACCAACTCCAATGGTAGTAATTGGCTTTTTTACTTCAAACAGGGCGTCTCCACTGGCACGGCAATACCAATTGTCTCCCATACGCGCTACCAGATCGATCTTTTGGGTGTCTATCTGATTTTCGGCGTTTAGTATGGCTTCGTTAATATGAATCCGGATAATCTCGCATATAACAAGGTTTCCGGCCCCACCCAATTTACCTAATTCTTTTACCTCGGTAACCTTGCATTCAAATTGAACCGGACTTTCTTTTACCCGGTAAGGTTTTATCAGATCGCTGGCAAGGGGCGTTAAGCCCGCTTTTATAAATTCATTAATCCCTCTGGCAAAAGGACTGCTGGCCAGACTGGTTTGTTGCACCATGTTGTAGTTTACCACGTTGATCACGACTTCCGGAACTTCCAGAACATTGAGCAAGGTGTCTTTTGGAGCTCCTGTTCTTCCACTGTATGCCGGAGAAAAAACGGCAATGGGTGGATTGGAAGAAAAAATATTGAAAAAACTAAAAGGCGCCAGGTTAGGCTCCCCGTTTTTATCTACCGTACTGGCAAAACAAATGGGACGCGGCGCAATGGCGTTTTGCAGGTACTTTTGCAAAACAGGAATGCTTAATTCTTTCGGATCTAATGTCAACATAGGCCGCCAAAATTACAAAAAAGACAAGGATTTTGAGGGACTTTTAATAAGAATTGGAAAAATACACAGCGAAAAAATACTTAAATCAGGGAAGTGTTTAAACTAAAACCGGATCTGAAGCCGCACATTTATTTGACGGTTAGTGAGATAGTTAGGAACCGCGTAACGGTTGCCGGTTACGTCCTGGATCCAGGTATAAGAAACGGTGTTTTGAATTTGCAGCAGGTTAAAGATCTCAAGGAAAACCCACATTTCTTTGATGTTATTAAAGTAATTTTTCCGTTTCACTTCCCTGTTTTCTTTCAATACGTTGTAAGCCATTCCCGCGTCGGCCCTGCGGTAAGGTGGCATACGAATTACCTGCTGCCAGCGCAGGTGAGTAGGGGGCCCAAAAGGTAAACCACTGCCAAACTGAATGTTCAGGTTAAATTTAATGGAAGGGTATTTTGGAAAATGATCCTGGAAAAACAAACCAAAGGTTACCAATTGGTCGGTTGGACGGGGAATGTAACCGGGATCGACCCGTTGACTGTCTGTTTTCACCTGATCGAAGGTATAACCCCGTACAATTTTTTCACCGTCTTTGTTGAAGTAGTCGTAGTGGATATTGTCTTTTGAATATTCATAGGTTCTCAAAAAGCCCATACTGGCCCAGCTTTCCACGCCTTTTACAAACTCACCGTTGATCCTGAAATCAGCACCGGTGGCATATCCTTTGGTGTTATTATTTGCGAAGTACCGGATGCGCACATTGTCAATTTCATAGGGGATAATGTCGTTGAGTTGTTTGAAATAAGCCGACATCATGAGTTTGAA
>CAZMHW010000575.1:0-2790 GCA_964566105.1 uncultured Akkermansia sp. | reverse complement strand
GTCATTTAAACTCCCCGCGGCGCCACTTGCCGGTTGACCGTAGCCACCAAAAAACCATAAGTTATTGGCACCATCAATCCAATTTACATACCGGCTTCTTCCACCGTGTATGTTTGTAAATACCGGAACGCCCTGCGTGCCATAGGTACCATGCTGGTCAATAATAGAGCTACCTCTTACCCAGGTCCATTCGTTTAAGGTGTTGTTGTATTTCCATAGGTCGTTTAAACTTCCAGCTGCTGAATTAGAGCCAGGATAACCATCGCCGCCCATTAACCAAACATTTGCTACACCGTCTACCCAGGCTTTGGCACCCGATCTTCCACCAGGCATGTTGGAAGGGTTTGACAAGCCCTGCAAACCGTAAACACCAATATGGTTGAGGTTATTATTTCCGTTGATCCATGTCCATTCGTTGGTAGAAATAGAATATTTCCAGAGGTCACTTAATAAACCTGAGTTACTTGCAGTAGCTGCATCCCAGCCATTACCACCAAAAAGCCAGAAATCACCGGAGGCGTCTTTCCAGGAAGTGGCGTTACTGCGGCTTCCCGGATTGTTGGCAGGAGCTGAAGTTCCTTTGGTACCATAAGTCCCGTTTTGATCGGCTATGTTGTGGCCTTTTACCCAAGTCCACTCGTTTGTAGAAATACTGTATTTCCAGAGATCATCCAAAGATCCCACGGTTAAAGAACTGGTGGTATTGCCTAATCCGCCAAATAGCCAAAGATTGCCACTGGCATCTGACCAGGTTGCGCAAGAATAACGGGTGCCGGGGATATTAGACGGAGAAGAAACTCCAAGAGTACCATAGTTACCCGGTTGATACACCGTATTGCCACCGCTTACCCAGGTCCATTCGTTGGTTGATGGTGTATACTTCCACAGATCGTTTAAAGAACCCAATCCTGAACCCGCTCCGTTTCCCATGCCGCCAAATAACCACAGATTACCATTTGAATCGATCCAGGAAGCGGAAGAAGATCTTCCACCGGGTTTGTTACCCGGGGCAGAGGTACCCTGAGTTCCGTAAACCCCTACCTGGGCAATGATGTTATCTCCTTTTACCCACGTCCATTGGTTGGTCGCAATGTTGTATTTCCATAAATCGTTTAAAGATCCGTAATTACCAATAAAATCAAAGCCAACACCTCCAAACAACCAAAAGTCGCCATTGGCGTCTTTCCAACTCGCAGCGCCTTCGCGTCCTCCCGGATTATTGGCGCTGGCGGCAGTACCAATGGTACCATAAACGCCAGATTGACCAATGGCATTGGTGCCCTTCATCCAGGCAAAATCCTGAGAGAAAGAAGATGTATGTGAGATTAAAAGTAAACCGCTAATCAATTTTAGCTTGGTAAATATTACTTTTTTCATAAGTGTTTATTCTTGATTTTGTTACGAAAGTATGAAAAATCGGGCGTTTTACCATATGACACTGTTTAAAGAGTGAACATAGAATTGTTTATTCAGCCCGGTAATGTGAGAAAGTAGAAGGATAAAACAGGTTTGCCTGATGGTAAGGTAGGTTATGCGCGTGTTGCGGTGGTGTGAGGCGGGTTTTTAAACGTCAGGAAAATCACTTCTTTGAATAAAATGAAGGGTGAAAAAACTTAAATCATCCGTTTTTGATGAATTTTTAATAGATTTTTGGTGGAGATGATAAAAATTAGCTTTTTTTTCAGTCTGAATTTCAGTGATTTAACCGAACTGTGTTTAAAACCACTTTGCAAATGGATTGAGGCTTAATCTAAAAGCCCGTAGCTTTACACAACTCAAAAAGAGATATTAACCATCTAAAAAAACAAAAACATGAAAAAAACAATTACAATACTTGCCCTGGCATTTGGCGTAACAGGTGCTTATGCGCAAGATTTAACCTCTAAGAAAGGTGAACAAATTTTGCCTGAGGCAGAAGATTGGAGCATTGGAGTAGATGCAACCCCATTTTTGAATTACATGGGTAATTTCTTTGGGAAAAGTGCTGCTAATAGCGCTCCTACATTTAACTTCTTAAACAGTAATCAAACTATTACTGGTAAGTATTTCGTTGAAGCTCAAAAAGCTTACCGCGCAAGCTTAAGAATTGGTTTAGGTAATCAAACAGAAAAAAACACTGTTATTGACCGTGCATTTGTTCCGGCAGCAACGAATACCTATCCTAGTACAAATCCTACAAAAGAAAATGTATGGAAACAATCTTCAACTAACATTGGTTTAGCTGTTGGTATGGAAAAACGTAAAGGTAAAACCCGTTTACAAGGGTATTATGGAGCTGAAGTAGGAATCGGTTTCTCTTCAAGCAAAGATAAATTTACTTACGGTAACAAGCTGGATGCTACAAGTACTACTGCACCGGTTAGTGTAGATCCTGATGATTCTTTTGGCGGAGCAAGTAATGTTGTTACAAACGTTCCTTTCGTACCAGGTGTTATTGGTAATGCCCGTATCACAGAAAGAAAAAATGGAGCGACATTCTCTTTCGGAGTTCGTGGATTTGTAGGTGCTGAGTATTTTGTATTACCAAAAATCAGTATTGGTGGTGAATTCGGTTGGGGCTTAGGTTTTGTAAGTGGAGGAAAAACCACTACGAAATACGAATCTATCGGAAATACAGGTGCCGGAGCTAATCAAGTTGGTATCAGCACTGTGACTGAAGCAGGAAGAGGTTCTTTTGCTTTAGATACTGATAATGCTAACTCATTATTCGGACCAAGCGGTTCTATCCGTTTAAACTTCCATTTCTAAGCAATTAGATTTTAAAAAAAAAGCCCGGTCGTATCACGACCG
>CAZMHW010000574.1:0-2807 GCA_964566105.1 uncultured Akkermansia sp. | reverse complement strand
GGCGGAGTTGGAATTTTAAGGAAAAAGCAGCTGAAGCTTTAAAGCTGACCTCGCACGACATGAGTAAAAACGGTCTGATTGATGGTATTATTCCTGAACCGATTGGAGGAGCTCACCGCAACCATGAAGAAATTTTCGCTACTGTAAAAGCTGAAATTTTAAAACACTTAAAAACTTTGTCAAAAACTGCACCGGAGAAACGTATTGATCAACGCATCGAAAAATTCTCGTCTATGGGTGTAGTGCATGATCTGGAGGAGTAATTTCTGTTTTAACTCAGGGATAACCCGAACTAAACATCAGAAATTGCACGGAAAAATTGAAAATTGTAAATCACTAAATTGAAAATAAAAAAACAATAATATGGCAGACACAGGCGATATAAACGTAGGCTCGATCATCCGTTTTAACGGGGAGCTGGTACAGATTATGGAATACCAACACCGTACTCCGGGCAACTTACGCGCATTTTACCAGGCTAAAATGCGAAATTTAAAAAATGGTAAACAAACTGAAAACCGTTTCAGAAGTGGTGAAAGCGTTGAAATAGTACGTGTGGAATTCCGCATGATGCAATTTATTTATACCGAAGGCGAATTCGCCGTGGTAATGGATAACACCAACTTTGAGCAGGTACATATTCCTATGTTAATGTTTGGAGACAGTGGCCGTTTCTTAAAAGAAGGAATGGAAGTAAAAGTGAGTTTTGAGGGCGATGAAGCCATTCTGGCTGAGGCTCCAACCTTTACCGAAGCTCAGATCACGTATACTGAACCTGGTTTAAAAGGAGATACTGCCACCAACACCTTAAAACCGGCAACGATTGATACCGGCACAGAAATTCGTGTACCTCTGTTTGTAAACGAAGGCGACTGGGTTAAAATTGATACCCGCACCGGAGAATACGTAGAGCGTATTAAAAAATAAATTTAACTCTTGCCCATGTGATGGCCAGATCCATCTATCTGAAGGCAATCTTGAAAATAAAAAAGCGGAAGAAACATCTTCCGCTTTTTTTATAAGCTGATCCAATAACAAACTGCTTAATGTTTTAATTTGCTCTTGAAGATTTTTTCAAATTTTTCAACCTTAGGCTGGATCACAAAACGGCAATAACCTTCATTCCCATTCTGGTTAAAATAATTTTGGTGGTAGTCCTCAGCCGGATAATAATTGGTAAAAGCAGAAATTTCCGTTACAATGGGATTAGGATACACTTTAGCCTCGTTCAATTCTTTTTTATACTTCTCGGCTTTTTGTTTTTGTTCGTCGTTATGGTAAAAAATAGCGGAGCGGTATTGGGTTCCAAAGTCATTTCCCTGACTGTTTAAGGTCGTTGGATCGTGGGTTTTCCAGAAAACCTCCAGTAACTCGTCAAAACTGATCTTGGTTTTGTCAAAAACGATCTGGCAGACCTCAGCGTGTCCGGTTGTTCCATTGCAGACCTCCCTATAGGAAGGATTTTTCACAGTTCCCCCACTGTAACCACTCTTTATACTTAACACACCATTTAAACGTTGAAAAACAGCTTCTACACACCAAAAACAACCCGCGCCAAAGGTAGCGGTGTCTATTGTCTGATTGGAGGATGTTTCGTTCATGATTTTACTTGTTTCTGCTGAATTCATAGTGGATTGGTTATTTGTTGATTTGTTCTGACCGCAAGCGGTGATAAAAAAAATAGCCGCAACCCAGGTTACAGCTATTTTCGATTTTAGTATTTCTTTCATACCGTTATATACGAAGCTATTCCTTTTTTGGTTCTTGCCCCGGTTCAATAATCTCAAATAACTTCTTCTCTTTAGGTTTTTTTATCTTTTTAGGTTTTCCACCTTTTTCACGTCCAACAAAATCAAAGTACTTTTTAATTTTGTCGTTTTTAGTGATCTTAATAGTTCCGTCAATATCCCACTCCTGCGTAACAAAATTGATCATCACCGTTTGATTGTCTTCATTGGTAGCGGAAGATTCTACTTCCAGCATACGCACTTCTGTATCGGTTGAATCTGTGAAAATAGAATCTTTGTTGATCCTGTAGCGCATCCATTTGTAACCGAATTTATCAAAAAGATAGTCCGAAAATAGTTTTCCGTCTTTAAAGGTCATTTTGTCTGAGATGGCTTTTTTGCCGGGTACCCCATCACGGGACTCATCCAACATAATGTTAAAAGTTCTTTTATGTAAAGAATCTTTCTCACCTTTAAACGCCAGAACTGCCATTAAAACAATAACAGAGAGAACTCCGGCCTTAAAAGAAATTGATTGTGGTATCCTCATAACAATTTTTGTAGAATTTTATATGTAAAAATAGGAATTTATTATTTACTTAACCGTTAAATATAATTAACAAAATGCAGCCGCTTGCAGAGCGTATACGCCCTAATAACCTCGACCAATACATTGGTCAACAACACATCATTGGCCCGGGAAGCGCCCTGAGACGAGCTATTCAACAGAACTTACTCCCTTCGCTGATTTTATGGGGACCACCGGGTGTGGGTAAAACCTCGCTGGCATTGATTATTGCTAACGAGCTAAAACGTCCCTTTTATATGCTAAGCGCTATTAACAGTGGCGTAAAGGATGTACGTGAGGTGATTGAAAAAGCCAGTGACAATAATATTTTTAACCAGAGTAAACCTGTTCTTTTTATCGACGAGATTCACCGTTTCAGCAAATCACAACAAGATTCACTACTGGGGGCCGTTGAGAAAGGAGTGGTGACGCTCATTGGTGCCACTACCGAAAATCCATCGTTTGAAGTTATACCCGCGTTGTTATCGCGCTGTCAGATTTATGTACTAAAG
>CAZMHW010000573.1:0-2815 GCA_964566105.1 uncultured Akkermansia sp. | reverse complement strand
AGACAGGAATAGCCCTGAGTTTTGTTACCGGCAACGACGAAGAGATGCAGGAAATGATCGAGGAGATGATGGGAAAAGAAATTACGATGCTGGATCTGCCTGAAGATTTGGAATTGACTGATGAGTTGACTCCGGAAGAAATGCCGGTGATGCGCGATAAAAATCTGAAAAAAGCAAAAAAAATCGCAGTTCCAACGGGTGCTTTTCATGAGAAAAAGGCAAAGAACAAAAAAGTACAATTGGGAGGAAAAAGAAGGCAGGAAAAATTGCGCAGGGCGCTCGAGAAGAGCAGGAGCAAGAGAGCGCGTTAATAAGACAAAACTTAGTTGAATTGCAAATTAAAAAAGGCCGCAGATGCGGCCTTTTAAGTTTTATGTGATTGTAGTGTAAGGTTATTTAATTTCTATCACTAAAAATTTGGAAGTGCTCCAGAATTCTTCTGGTTTAGTTATGTTAAGGCTTGAAAAGCCATTTTCTCCTACAGTCCAGGTATAAGATCCATCCGGATGATGTGTTACCAGTTTTGGTTTTTTACCCTGAATAGGAATGGTTTTCATTTCGCGGATATCCACTTCTGTAAACGAAGATCTGTTTTTAGTAAACGCACTGGCAAGCGCTTCTTTTTTACCAACGCCCAGGAAGCCACCTTTTTTCTCAACAATGTTTTTCTCTTTTAATTCAGTATAAGTGCCATAAGTAAAATAAGCTTTGTTCAGGTCCTTATCCAGTTTGCTATTGGTTTCTGTTAAAAGTGTTTTTTCTGAAGTTAACACCTCATTGGCAACTTGTGCTTCGTCCAACTTGTTATTAAGATCGGCAATTTTAAATTCTGCCTGCGCTAATTGTTCTTTTAAACTGGCAATTTCCTGCTCTTGCTTTTCAATTCTTGCCTTGGTTTGTTTCGCCAGTTTGGCCATCGCTGTATTTTCTTTACCCAGCTTTTTGGCTTGTTTGGTCAACTGTTCGATCTTAAACTTATTGTCCTCAATTAAAGCATTGATAAGACTGATGTTGTGAAGAATCTCCTCTTTTTTGGAAATGTTTTCGGTGGAAGGTGTGTTGGCCACCATTCCTTGTTTATCACGAATCATGTCAAGATTTTTGTTAATCTCGTCCATCACTTTTACCATTTCATTTTCAAGAGAATCTTTGGAGTTAGTAACTACCTGTACCTGTTGTAAGGCAGCATCCTCTTTTTCTTTATTGGTACATGATGTAAAAGCTACTCCGGTAGCTAAAGCGAGGGTTAAAACACGTCTGGTCAATGATTTCATATTGCTTTTGTTTTAAATTGAAAAGTATGTTTAAATTATACCATCTAAAGGTAAGAATCTTTTTAGGACCAACAAGGTACTTTTCCAAAAGCTCAATCACGAGCCCTTAGAATTCGACGAAAGCCCATCACGGATGACGAATAGAATTGCTAAGAACCCAAACAACACTGTTTTATGACCCCAACACAAATTAAGCATTAAACTGGAATTATTTTCCAGTTTCGGGAAAGAATAAGATTTTTCAGTTTATGTAAAGTTTTGGTTTTTAGTATTTTAGGTTTTTGGCACAGAACTGGTTAACCCATTTTCAAATTGAATAACCATGAAAACCAAAATAATCCAAAACCAAGTGATTCGTCGTTCTTTCCTACTGAATTCTTTTTCAGTGTTAGTTTTTTTATGCCTGTTGCTTCTAATACCTGGCGGCCTTAAGGCGGTTGTAAAAACCTCAGTAAGCAATGGTAACTGGAGTAGCTCTTCTAACTGGAGTCCAAGTGGCGTGCCGGCTTCGGGTGATAAAATCAAAATTTACCATAACATTACGTTGGATCAAAACTTTACAGCGAACGATACTATTTTTGTGTACAACCTGCTGAATCTGAATTCAAACAGAGTGTTGACGCTCAATCCTGGAACAATGATTCTGGTAAACACGGCCACTTACAATGGCAGACTTGGAACAGTGGCCAGTGGTGCCAATATTGTAGGTAATTTTACGTTTCAGAAATGGATCACCCGCTGCGACGGATTTTCAACTTATGGATCGCCTTTTACTGTCCCTGCAACCGATTTTAACTGGTACTATTGCAATCAATGTATGCCATCCTGGTCGAATGTTTACTACTACGATGAAACACAACCTGGCGTGTTCGATGTAGGGTATTATGATAATTACGGTTCTAATATTTCGAGAGGAAAAGGTTTTTTTTATTGGTATAGTAACTATAGCGGAGGATTGAATTTTCCGAGACAAATTTCTTTAAAAGGCTCCATTACGTTTACAACGGATTTCGATTTTAATGTCACCAGAACAAGCAGCATGGGATCTTCTCACGATGGTTTTAATTTGATTTCCAATCCATTTCCGGGTACGATCGACTGGTCATCCACAGAATGGACCAAACGCAGAATTGCAAATGCCGTGTATGTGTGGAACGATTGTACCAATTCTTACGCAACTTATTCATCAGGGGTTGGTGTGAATGGGGGAGGACGCTATATTCCATCAATGCAGGGCTTTTGGGTTCAGGCAAGAGGATCGAATCCGCAATTAAAAATTAAGAGTGGCGCTATGACAACCAATACCCGGGCATTATTAAGAACAGAAAGTGCTGACTCTATTAAAAATATTTTGCGGATTACTTTAAACGATGATGAAATCGCGATTCGTTTAGACGCTAACTCAACAAGCAGTGTGGATACTTTAACGGACGCAGTTAAATTTTATTCAGATGGTGCTATGATCAGTTCGTGTGTTAGATCCGATTCAACAGATTATTCCATTAATTCGGTTGAAGAAGGTAATCAGGTAATTACATTAA
>CAZMHW010000572.1:0-2816 GCA_964566105.1 uncultured Akkermansia sp. | reverse complement strand
ATTTACCACAGAGTAAGGAATACGTAAAAAGCGGCACCTGGCAGAGTTTCGAAAGCTCAGGTAAAAAAGGAAGTTCCGAAAAATTCAAGATTAAGTTAAGTTCCAATTAATAACACTTAACTCTTTTTCACTCAGATACTTATTTGTTTTACTGAAATGTTTGCTTCCAAAAAAAGCACCACGCGCCAGGGGAGAAGGATGAGCCGCCGTGAGCACCAAATGTTTGTGTGCGTCAATTAAAGGCGATTTGGAAATAGCGTAATTACCCCAGAGCAAAAACACCACGTTCTCTTTTTTATCACTAATGAGTTTAATCAAAGCGTCTGTAAAATTTTCCCAGCCAAAGGCCTTATGACTTCCGGGTAGCGACTCCTGAACCGTAAGCACTGCATTGAGCATGAGCACACCTTGTTTGGCCCAGGCCTCCAGGTTTCCAGATTCCGGAATCGTAAAACCGGGAATATCCGTTTGCAGTTCCTTAAAAATATTTTGAAGACTGGGAGGTTTGCGAATACCATCGTTTACCGAAAAACTTAAGCCGTTGGCCTGACCGGCGCCATGGTAAGGATCCTGGCCAATGATTACCACTTTAATAACATCAAAGGGGCAGAGCAAAAGCGCATTAAAAACCAGTTTCGCCGGTGGGTAAACCACTGAAGTTTTGTAGGCCTGGTTTACAGATTCACTGAGCTTAATAAAATAGTCCTTTTCAAATTCGTGCTGCAATAGATCGTTCCAATCCTTGGTAAGACTCTTGATACTCATTAACGTTTGTTTGTTATTAAATAAGGGTAAAACTTAATTTTTAACTTTATTAAGCAAAAGTAATTAGTTATCTTTAGCAAATAATTAGGAATATGAAAAAATTTATATCAGTAATACTTGTAGCTCTTGTAATTTCAGTATCTCTGTCGTCTTGCAAAAGCCACGAACGTTGTCCTGCTTACGGTAAAGTAGAGAACAGCCACAAAAAATCTATATAAGTTAATACAAAGTATCTTCATAGGATACTTTTACTTTTTATATAACTATTTAACATAATGTTTATTATATATAATAAGTAGTTATGTTAAATAACCCTCATATTCCTTTGTTTGTAAGGCTTTCACGTCCGTCGATTCTTAACGAAATACCTACGCGGACGGGAAAAATTAAGAAGACGATCCTCTGCTTCGCAAAGAGTCTAAGGAAGCTTTCGAATTGCAAAATAGATCAATACAAAAAGTACAGGCGCAATCAGTAGATGAAAAAACACTTCTGCATAGTAATTCGGGCAAATTTTTTTATCAATCAGAAACTTCGTTATATCCCAAATCAACAATCCTCCAGCAAAAATCGCCGCACCCATAACGCCAATCCTCGTATTTCTTTCGTATTTTATTCCCAAAGCCTTATTCTGGTTCTCCGTATTCAAACGCCCTAAAAAGCCGCCCTCTTTTTTCAGAAGAACAATTCCTTTAAACGATATTTTATAAGCCGGAGCCGGTAAATTAGTGCTACTTAATATTTTTTCGCCAACTTCTGCGTAACCTTCATTTACTAAATATTCTAAGGATAATGTTATGTCTTTTTGTGACATTATATAAAAAGGTTTCGCCATATTAACAAGCATATTAATTTCTTCAAGGTTTTTTAAATCATGCACATCTTCTAATTTTATATGATTTATTTGCCCTTTATTTGCAGCAAATACTTTTTCTGTTTTATGTTTCTTAAAATATTCTAAGCATTCTAAAATAACATCTAATTGTTCAATCGGATCGATAACAGAATCGAGTCTATGATTATATTCAATATCCATCCCCAAATATACCCCTTTCCCCCAAGTAAAAAAGGGCGTTATACCGCCCCTAATTTTTCCAAACTTTTATTTTTCAAAATACTACAAATCGTAGCGATGTGATGCTATCCTTAATCGTATCTTAGTCATATGAATGAAAATACAATAAACATAAATCCTTCAGATGGATCAGTGGGTACGCCTTTTAGTTTGCAAATTTCTTTAAAAGTTCCCACCGATGCTAAAATAGCAACTGTTGAAATAACTGAACTCGGATGTTCAATTGTGAAAAATTTTAATTTGACAGTGAATCAGCCTATAAATTTCGTTCTAAATAGCGAATACAGAATTACATACGTTGGTGAGAAATCAGATAAAACTTATGATTTTTCGGTTATTTCTTTTAAAGATAATTAAGAAATTGAAGCATAACCATAGTATTATCCGCATAAAAAAATCCCCTCTTTTCAAAGGGGATTTTAATGGGGTTTATAGTTGTGTGTATTAGACACTACTAAGTTAATAAATTTTCTTAAAATACTTGACTTTAGTCAATATTATATTTAATTTTACCCCAGTTACTTTCGTTTTTTTTGGGTAAAATGAGAGTTAAAGCCCCGAACAAGCTCCCCGCTTTTCGGGGCTTACTTTTTAACAAGCTTTCTAAAGGCCTTCAAAAACCAGCCGTTCTGGTGCCTCGAATATCCACCTTCGTTCACAAAACGCTGGCCGTTTACGGTAAGTATATAAAAATTAGAAAATTGTCCTTTTTCTTCGTGAATACGGATAAAACGGTTTTCCTTTAGTTCCACCTCGTATTATTTCATTAACTCATCACTGATACTCTCGTTAATGTAATCCCTGCAGATCTCTTTAAATGTTTTACTCTCGGGATTGTTCTTTATTGCTGCTAAAATCCTGTTTAAATGCACGTGCCTGTCCATGGCCGCGAAGGTAAAATTTTAATACCCGGCACCGGACACACAAAAACGATGTTACTAACAAAAACCCTCTTGATAAAAACTGAATTTAAATC
>CAZMHW010000571.1:0-2829 GCA_964566105.1 uncultured Akkermansia sp. | reverse complement strand
ATAGAGAACTTAACACCAATAAAACGTTTGGTATTGTCGCGGTAAATAAAAGCAGGACCCGTTACTTTTTTTAAAGTCGCAATTTCCTTGAGTGGTATTTTAGTACCTCTTACTGTGGAAACCATCAGGTTCATGATGTCATCCTCGTCTTTACGGTATTCTTTGGAATACCTCACACGGATGTCAAATTTACGGTCTCCTTCATATTTCTGAGTGGCTGTTTTTCCTCCAACGGCCATTTCAATAATACTTTGCGCGTCTGCTTTTTGAACACCGTAAATGGCCATTTTTTCCTCGTACAGTACTACACTTATTTCCGGCTGACCTATATTTCTGAGAATTCCCACGTCTTTTATTCCCGGCACATTCTGAATTTGCAGAATGACATCGTTGGCAATGTCATCGAGTTTATCCAGGTCGTCTCCATATATTTTTACGGCATTGCTGGCGTTAATCCCGGCAACAGATTCTGCCACGTTATCAATAATTGGCTGAGAATAATTGTAGACAATGCCCTGGTAGTTTTTAAGGACCTTGTCCATTTCCTCCACCAGGTCGTCGACCGTTATCTTTCTTTCCCATTCATCTTTTGGTTTTAAGTTTACCTGCATCTGCACATAGTAAAATCCGCTGGGGTCTGTACCGTCGTTACTCCGACCTGTTTGTGAAAGCACCCCGTTTACCTCCGGAAATTTCTGCAACTCCGCGCGTAAGAGAGAAACTGTTTTTACCGTTTCCGTTAAAGAACTACTCATCGGTAACTTGGCTTCTACCCACAAAGCCCCTTCGTTAAGCTGAGGTAAAAATTCTGTTCCCAGCCATTTTGTAGAAAATATGGAGAACAAAAGAACAAGGACTGATGTAATTAAACTCACGCGTTTGTTGGCAAAAGTGACTTTAAATCCTCTCATCACGATGTTGTTAAAGAATTCTACCACGCGGTTGTGTTTTTCTTTGACGTTTTTCTTTAAAAGAATAGACACTAAAAGCGGTACAAGTGTCAATGTAAAGATCAAGGCGCCAAGCAATGCAAATCCAAGGGTGTAGGCCAGGGGAGAGAACATTTTTCCTTCCACTTTCTGAAAGGCAAAAATGGGAAGCAAGGCCGATATGATGATGAGTTTTGAAAAGAAGACGGCTTTTCCAAGTCCGGATGCTGTGTTTTTTATCATGCCAAGTTTGGAGAGTTTGTTGTAAGCATCCATCCCTCTCTTTTCCGCTAAATGATTGAGCATCACAAAGAGTCCCTCGACCATTACCACGGCCCCATCAATGATGATGCCGAAGTCAACCGCACCCAGAGAAAGCAGGTTGGCGCTCATGCCTTTTAATTTTAAACATAAAAAGGCAAAGAGTAGTGCAAGAGGAATAATAATAGACACGATGAGCGTGGTTCTCCAGTCGGCCATAAATAGGAGTACGATGAGCGTTACAAATACAATTCCTTCCAGTAAATTATGCATTACTGTTTTGGTGCAGAAAGACATCAGATTATCGCGGTCGTAAAACACTTCCATTTTCACGTCCGTAGGTAATACGCTTGTGTTGAGTTCTTCTACTTTGGCTTTTAAACGGGCAAGTACTTCGCTGGGATTTTCTCCTTTGCGCATCACCACAATACCTTCTACCACGTCGTCGTTCTCATTTAAGCCGGCTTGTCCAACCCGCGGGGCGCTCGATTCAATAACAGATGCGATGTTTTTAACCAGAATGGGATTGCCATTAAATTCATCCACAATGGTATTTTCAATATCTTCGGTGGTATTTAATAAACCTAAACCTCTCACAACGTAGGCCTGACCATTTTTTTCGATCACGTCACCACCCACATTTAAATTAGCCTTGTTTACGGCGTCGTACACCTGTGGTGGAGAGAGGTCGTATTTTTGAAGTTTAACCGGGTCAACCGAAACTTCGTAAATTTTTTCCTGTCCCCCAAAGGCCACCACATCGGCGATTCCCGATACAGCGCGTAGCTGACGGTCGATTACCCAATTCTGGATGGTTAACAGGTCGCGTGTGTCACGGTTTTTTCCTTTAAGCACATAACGGTACACTTCACCGGTAGGGCCATAAGGAGGTTGCACATCGGGATCTACATTTTCGGGAAGGGTAACATTTCGGAGCTGATTGTTGACCTGTTGTCTGGCAAAAAAGTCTTCAACATCGTCTTCGAAAATAATTTTGATCACAGAAAGTCCAAACATGGTGATACTCCGCACATTCGTTTTTTTCTGCACGGAGTTCATGGCTATCTCTATGGGCGTTGTTACAAAACGCTCTACCTCTTCGGCACTTCTGCCGTTCCATTCGGTTACAATAATAATTTGAGTGTTGGTTACATCCGGAAACGCTTCAATAGGAATGTTGATGTAACTGATCCAGCCGGCAATGACCAGGATTCCTACCCAAAAAAAAGTAAAGAACTTGTTTTTGAGAGAAAAGGTGATGATGTTTTTAATGAATTTGTTCATGGCGCTTAATTTTAGTCGTTTAAGGCATCGTAAATAAGCAGCCCGTTTTTAGAGATCACATTTTCGTATTCTTCAACGCCACTGGTAATGTAAGTAATGTCACCTAACTGATGGTAAACTTCCACCTGACGGGTTTCAATGTTGTTTTTGCTTTTATAAACCATCACCCAGTTTTTGTTTTTATCGAACAACACAGCGCTGGAAGGAAGAGCCACCAGTTTGCGGTTCTCTGAAAATTTGAGATTAATGGTGGCGTTCATTTCAGGTTTTAGGAGGAGATCCGGATTGCTGATCTTCACCAGGATCTTCATGGCCTTGGTGGCGGGATCAATCACATTAAAGATCTTATCTACTT
>CAZMHW010000570.1:0-2840 GCA_964566105.1 uncultured Akkermansia sp. | reverse complement strand
AACATTCAGTATGCGGAATTTAAAAGTATGCAAAGCAACACAGTAACATCTACAGCAAACGACAGGGGGCAATTTGGAATTTTTATTACTGGAAACAGATTTGCTTCATATGCGATAAAATATAATAGTTTTTACAACGTATCGACAGGACTGTATGGCGGAACCCTACCCGGCATAATTAACCCCTGGGCTTCACCACAGGTTTACGGGCAACAGTGGGGTTCTTTTGTGGTGAGCAATAATTTATTCAGTCCTTCCACTACAACTGCAAGCGGCACTTCCTTTGTCAGGTGCGGTGTTATTTTAGAAAACATCCTTTCAACAAGAGGGTACTTAGGATCAACTCTTGGTGCAGGCATTGTTACCATAAGCCCAATGAATGGACTCCGTATCCAATACAATACTTTTGATAAAGTTTACAGTGGCATCCTGGTACGTAATTTTTCGAACAGTGCCTTCGGTAAATTTTCTGCCAACAATACCATTATTCTTAAACAGGATCATGTTACAAGCAACCCACAATGGGGAGTCAAGCACGAAAACGATTATTTCGGCATCGTAAACACTAATACCATAACCGGGTTCACAACCGTCATAACAACTACGCTCTCTGGTGTTTACGTGAGTATGAATACCACCGGATCAGCGCAATGCAATAGTATAACAAATGTGCCAAAGTGTATGGAATTTGCCGGAAACAACTCTTTGGTTTGGAAAAACAACAATATGAACAATGCCAGTCGTGGTATGCAACTCAGCAGCAATGGCATTATTGGCGCTCAGGGTACTTTTACTGCACCTATGGATAATTATTGGCAAGGAAGTTCATGGACAAACCCAAATGTTCATACTTATGCATCTAACTCAACACCCAACCTTTCAATACTTACTAAGCGGACTTTACCAGCAGTGTATAACCCAACGCTAAATAGTGGAAATCCATTTTCTTACAGTGTTGGAGTCAGTCTATTAAATGGAAGCAATAGTGCTACTTTCGTTCCATGCGTTCCACCCATTTTACCCAACAAGGGGGCGAATTCTGTTAAACTACCTTTGGCAAAAGCCATTGCCAGTAATACAATCACCTATGTTGGCCTGTATCCAACAGAAACCTCGGAGATCAACCGTTTCCTGCTATATCAGGATCTGGAAGAAGATAGCGCCTTCCTAGCCAGCGACGCCACTTTGCAAAGTTTTTATACCACCAATCAGACAGGTGGTATTGGCACTCTGCTTCACATTGGTCAATTGCTCTCGGAAGGCAATCTATCTTCGGCAAGTTCGGCCTTGTCGGCTTTTACAGAAAGTACAACTATCCAGGGGAATTACAAATCGTTTTACACTTTGTACCTCAAATACATCGACCCTAATCTAGGACTTAGTGCCGCAGATAAGACCAGTCTCTTAACATTGGCACAAAAATGCCCCTTTATAGATGGTGCCATCATTTATAACGCCCGCGCTCTAAATACACTGGTTAGAAGCGAAATTGTCACATATAATGATGATGGCTGTGATACCCAAAGTTTGAGTTTAATGGGGGAAAGTGGAGGGGAATTGAGCAGAAAGGCAAGCCAGCCTGCTCCTCTAAACGAGACCAGCGGTGCTAACACTTACCAACTCTTTCCGAATCCAGCCACAGATGTATTAAATGTTTTCAGCAGCAGGGAAAAGGAAGAAATACTAGTTGAAATAAGGGATGCCGGCAATAAACTATTGTTTAACTCTCTATTAGCAATAAGCAATTACAGAGGTACATTAAAATTGGATTTATTAAATGGTATTTATTTTGTAACTTTAATTAAATCCAAGCATGAGCGGCTTACTAAAAAACTGGTTATCTCAAAATAAGATGCGTTTCAGATTAAATAGTTGTTTTGGCTTATGGATTTGTATTTTTTTCATAAATACTCATTTTTTTTGCCAAATTGGAAATTATGTTTCAAATGGTAGTTTTGAATTCAAGTATAATTGTAACTCTGCTCCAGTTATTAACACTGCAATTAGTTGGTGTAATATCGGAGCTGATACTAGCTCTCTCGCAGGAGCTTTATACTCAATAGATTGTTTTTTTAACGCCCCACAAACCGACGTTGGGTTTCAATATCCTCGCACCGGTGCAGGTTTTGCCCGTACAACTTTTTTTTGCTTAAATCCTTGTGGTTATTTTGCCTCAAGGGGTTATCCAAAAAACAGGTTAAAAGCTAGGCTTACGCCGAACAAAACCTACTGCGTCTCAATGTATGTTTCCCGACAAAACGAATGCCCTTATGCAACAAGTAACTTAGCTCTATTTTTTGGTGACAATTCCACAGATACCATAAAATACTGTAATGGCCCAATAACTTATTTACATCCGCAGGTGGAAAATCCTGTAACCAATATAATAAATGATACTTTAAGTTGGGTGCCCATTACAGGAACATTTGTGGCAACAGGCAACGAGAAATATTTAATTATTGGTAATTTTAAAAGTAATGCCGCTACCACTGCAAGTTTGGTCGACAATTCATGGGGGACTGGCGTTTGGGCGGAATACTTTGTAGATGATGTTAGTTGCATAGAAGTAGACCTACCAGCTTATGCTGGTCCGGATAAATCAGTTATACCCGGTGACAGTGTTTATATTGGCAGAGAACTTGATTTTGCAGTCGATAGCGGTTGTACCTGGTATAAATTACCTAATATGACTGTCCCCCTGGTTAAAGCTTCCGGCCTATGGGTAAAGCCAACAAGTACGAGTACTTATGTTGTAAAACAGGTTTTAGATTGTAGCCCGTTAAAATCCGATACGGTGGTGGTTTACATGAATCCATTGGGTATAGTCAGTTCGAGCGGAG
>CAZMHW010000569.1:0-2849 GCA_964566105.1 uncultured Akkermansia sp. | reverse complement strand
GCCATAGCCACAGGAGCAGCTGCCATAACGGCTGCCGGTTGCATCATAACAGGTTGACCGCTTTTAGGGGTTCTGATGACGATCTTAATTTCTTTTGTCTCAAGTTCCACTTCGCTAACTCCGCTCTTGGAAACAAATTTTATCAAATCCTGAATTTCGGTTAATTTCATGTGTGTAGTTTTTAATTGTTAGTAAAGGTCACACGATTCGGCCCTGTTGCTGTTGTTTTTTGATTTTTAAAAACAAGGCTTTTCACGTGTGTAGATTTTTAGTTAGTGGGGCAAAAGTAAAAGTAATTTTCATTAAAAAAAGTGTTTTTTAGCTTGATTTTTCAAAAAACAACCGTTTTTAACCTGTTTTTAGCTAAAAATTAAAGATTTTGACATAAAAAAAGCCGGAGCTCTTTTTTGAGTCCGGCCGAAGCGTTTTATGGCTTTTTTTAAAACATGATACCAACACTGATTCTAATTCCGCTCATTTTAAGATTTTGTTTCAGAGGAGACGATTTACCCGAACTGGGTTCAATTTTATATATCGTGTAGTCCGATTCCTTTTTCATCTGGTTAGTAAGAGAACGGAAATAGTTGATGTTCACAAATACAGCAGTACTTCCAGCCAGGCGATATTCGGCGCCCAGGCCGGCATTAAATGTAAGCCGCATCGGAACCAAAGAGGACTCTTTACTAAGATTAATGCCCGTTTGAGAATCTTCACCTGGAATGACCGTATATAAAGTATCATTGCTATACTTTCTGCTTTCGTAATAACTGTCGTTTGCACTTGCTTTTACCCGAATGCCCAATTCTCCGCCAAACATACCGGAATATTTGATACCACCGTATTCTTTGGTAGAGAGTTTTAAAATGATAGGAATAGTTACATACGTATATTTTATGGTTCTTTCTTTTAATACGTAAGCGATATTTGATTTTACTACCCGGTTTGTGCTATTTGGGGTTACAAATTCATTGTTTTCGTCCATCCAGTAGATAGCCTGGTAGTTTGCCGCTTTATCATTTCTAAAGGTATATTTAGCGCTTTCAAAATCACCACCTATACCTGTTAAAAGACCTGCAATGTCAGAAAAACGAAATTCCATGTTTAAACCAAAACCGAAACCTAATTTAGCTCCGCTGGGAGTGTTGTTTTTATCGCCACTCATTAACCAGGTGGGTTGTGGTGTTACTCTTAAACCAAAACGAAATTTTTTATCAAAGTTGGGGTCCTGTGCATATAAAGATGATGCAAGAATTACTGTCGTGGAAAGGCTTAATAAAAACTTTTTCATCTATATTTTTTTATATGATTAACTTTACAAATATAAAAAATAGATCAACTTACTATGAAAAAAAGAATTCTTTTTATCGCGCTGCCGCTGCTGCTTTTAGCCGGATGTCAAACAGATCCGCTGGATGTGGATCTTTCTTCGGTAAAAACGGAACCTCTTTCTGTGCTACGTCTGGAAGATGATCTCTTTGCATTAAATTCTTCCAACTTTGATCAGAACACCCTTGATATAAAAAAGAAGTACGGAGCCTTTTACGAGCATTTTTTGATAAATCCCCTGGGAGTGAATGGTTCAAAGGACAGTCTTTACAAAAAAATGTTGTTGGATTTTGTGACCAACAAAGAAATAAATGAAGCTGGCAGGGATGTGAAAAAATTATACCCTCCCTCAAAATTCGACGAAATAGCAGGGGAAGTGAACGACTGCGTAAAACGTTTTAAATACCATTTTCCAAAACGGAAATTGCCTACACGTTTAATAACCTGTACAACGGGTTGGAATTATGCTTTTGCCTACCTTGACAGTGCTTTGGTTATTAGCCTGGACATGTACCTGAGCGACAGTTCGCGCTTTTACCAGATGCTGAGGTATCCACAATACCAGACCCGGAAAATGAATCCCGAAAACGTAGCTCCGGATATCGCGCGTGGCTGGATGTTGACCGAGTTTGATAATAACATGCCGGAAAATACACTGCTCAATCACACCGTTTTTTACGGTAAGCTGTATTACGCCATCAATGCGTTGTTGCCCAACACCCCCGATAGTCTGATTATAGGCTACACCAGCAAACAGATGGCAACCTGCAAAACCTACGAGAAAAATTATTGGGGCTATTTTGCCGAGAAGAACCGTTTGTATGAAAATGACCTGAATACCATCCGTGAGTTAACCAGCGAAGGACCATTTACAGCCGCCATTAGCAAAGAATGTCCACCACGCATTGCTATGTGGATAGGCTGGCAAATTGTAAAAAGTTACATGAAGAATAACGAAAAAGTTACTCTGGAAGAGTTGATGAACGATACCGATGCTCAGAAAATCTTAAGTAAGAGTAAGTACAGACCTTAAGGGATGCTAGACTAAAGTGACTTAAAGGAACCAGGACAGTATTGTCCTGACTCATTTGAGCCTTGGTTCCTGATTCCAAAAAAATGCTTACTTATCAAAGTACTTCTTCATATAAGCGAAGTAATGATCTTTCCAGCCTTTTTTATACTGATCGCCCTGTCCATCGGGTATATTGGTGTGTGTAATGGTTACCAGGGTGTGATCGTCTTTAAAGGTGAAGAATAACTCAATGAGAGAATCCTCATCATCGGGCGCAAAATCTGTGGTACGCCATTTTTGAATTATTTTTTTATAAGGAAATATTTCTACGTTGGTTCCGGTAATGTAACCGTCCCAGGCTGAAAAACTTCCTCCTTCATTTGGACTGGTCTTTGCTTTTGCACCACCTGTAAATTCTGCATGAACTGTATCGTTTAACCAACCGGTAAATACCTCCTTCGCTGTGCAATGCAGTTTAACCGATACTTTAAATTTTTCCACTTTATTATGC
>CAZMHW010000568.1:0-2854 GCA_964566105.1 uncultured Akkermansia sp. | reverse complement strand
ATCGCCTACAACACCACGAGTAACCCAAGTAAACGATAAATAAAAAATACAAGCCAAGCCTAGGAGGATTGCAAATATTTTAATAGCACCTTTGTTTTGCATAATCTAAATTTTGTACAATTTTTTTAATTTAAGGGTGCAAATATATCATTTTGCGCCATATTTCCCAATTTTAGTCTATAATTTTGTAAATCAAAGTGTTATTTATTTTTTGAACCAAAAAGGGCTGTTTTTAACCCAAAGTATACCCTTAAGTTACATCAGATTGATAAGGAACAGCGAATTGGTTTTTATTAGTGCACTTTAAATCACGAATGCAGAGGTTGATGGGGTAAATGAGGGTCAATTAGTTCGATTTAAGAGAAAAACGTAAATTTAGAGTATGAAGATCATTACCAAGGGTTTAAGTCCAATAAATCTGATTACGCTCCTGCTTATGTTTTTTACTTCCGGTAGCGCGCAATTGAGTTTTTAGACCCGTTACCAGATAAAAAACAACACAGGCCTGGCTGTCACGGTCGACTTTACGGTAAGTTGCAACAAAGGGACTGCTTTTTCTGAAGCAAAATTGATCGCCATTCCCGCACATCAAATCTACACCGTTCCTGCTCCATACCTGAATCAGGCGCGTACGTATACAGATTGCGACATCCACATTCAGGTGACCGGAGTTTTTGGAAGCAAAGTGGTTAATTTTCAAAATCAGAACGTCAGGTACAACGACGAGCAAGTGCTGTACAACACATCTGTTAAAGACCAACCTTTTGGAGTGATTGTGTGGTCGCCCACCATCACGCAGATCTGGTAGTTTCTGCAGAGTCGTGGGATTTTGAAAATTAGGTGACACGTTCTGTCGATCACCAAACAAACTCTGAATTTCAATCTGTTAACAAATCAAAATTAAGTCCCCGCTAATCTCTAAATTTTGCTACCTTTATTGGCTAAATTTTTATCTATTATGTTTGATTTTCTTAAAAAGCTGTTTGGGACCAAAAGTGAGAAGGATATTAAAAACCTCGAGTCTAAAGTTGCAGAAATAAATTCCATTTATACTTCCTTAAATTCAGTTTCCAACGACGAATTGCGCGCAAAATCTGCCGCATTAAGGGCATCCATTAAAAATGCGGTTAAAACTCAAATTGAAAAAATTGAGGGAATCAAGGCCCAGATCAGCAACGAGCCGGATATGGACGTGAATACCAAAGAAGATCTGTACAAAGAGATTGACGACATTGAAAAAGAAGTCACTGCAGAACTCGAAAAAGCACTCACAGAGCGCTTACCGGAGGCTTTTGCCATCCTAAAAGAAACCGCACGCAGATTTAAAGATAATACCGAACTCCAGGTAATGGTAAGCGATTACGACCGTGAACTGGCTAAGGATCACAAGAACGTAGAAATTCAGGGCGATAAAGCCATTTTTAAAAACAAATGGTTAGCGGCCGGTACTGAGATTACCTGGGACATGGTACATTACGATGTACAGTTAATTGGTGGGATGGTGCTGCACGAAGGAAAAATCTCCGAGATGGCAACAGGTGAGGGTAAAACCTTAGTATCCACTTTACCTATTTTTTTAAATGCTTTGGCCGGACGTGGCGTACACGTGGTAACGGTGAATAATTACCTTGCCAAACGTGACAGCGAATGGAACGCTCCTTTATTTCAGTTTCATGGATTAAGCGTGGATTGTATTGACAAACACGAACCAAACACTGACGAACGCCGCAAGGCCTACAACTGTGATATTACTTACGGAACCAATAACGAATTTGGTTTCGATTACCTGCGTGATAACATGGCCCGCAGTATTGACGAATTGGTGCAACGTAAACACAATTTTGCCATTGTGGATGAGGTCGATTCGGTTTTAATTGATGACGCGCGTACGCCCTTGATCATTAGTGGTCCAACTCCGCAAGGCGACAAACACGAGTTCATGGACTACAAACCACGGATTGAAAAACTGGTGAATGTTCAGAAACAATATTTACAAACCTGCATAACAGAAGCAAAAAAATTGGTTGCTGAAGGAAAAGAAAAAGAAGCAGGGATTCCATTATTACGTGCCTACAGAGGTTTACCTAAAAACGGTGCCCTCATTAAATTTTTGAGTGAGCAAGGGAACAGGGCTTTGTTGCAAAAAACAGAGAACCATTACATGCAGGATCAAAATAAAGAGATGCACAAAATTGATGTGGAACTTTATTTTACCATTGACGAAAAAAACAACCACGTTGAACTGAGTGAAAAAGGAATTGATTTCTTAACAGGTAATAGCGACGATCCTAAATTCTTCGTGATTCCAAACGTGGGAGATGAGATCGCGGAGATTGAGCGTAATATTCACGATCCTAAAGAAAAGACGGCAGCGAAAGAAATTGTGATGCGTGAATTCAGCATTAAAAGTGAGCGTATTCATACCGTTAATCAGTTATTAAAAGCCTACACCGTTTTTGAAAAAGACGTGGAGTATGTGATTGATGGCGGACAGGTTAAAATTGTGGATGAGCAAACAGGTCGTATCATGGAAGGCCGTCGTTACAGCGATGGCTTGCACCAGGCGATCGAAGCGAAAGAAAATGTGAAGATCGAAGCGGCTACTCAAACCTATGCAACTGTTACTTTACAGAATTATTTCCGGATGTATCACAAACTGGCAGGTATGACCGGTACGGCTACTACCGAAGCACAGGAGTTTTGGAGTATTTATAAATTGGATGTGGTGGAAATTCCAACCAACAAACCAATGACCCGTAAAGACGAGCAGGATTTGGTTTACAAAACCAAACGTGAAAAATACAACGCGGTAATTGAAGAGGTTGTGAAATTGGTGGCTTTGGGAAGACCAGTA
>CAZMHW010000567.1:0-2864 GCA_964566105.1 uncultured Akkermansia sp. | reverse complement strand
ACAGTAGACGCCAGTTCTGTAAACCTGATCGGTAACGGAACAAAAATCGTTGGAGACATCACCTCGGCCGGCGATGTGCGTATTGACGGAACATTGACCGGAAACATCAGTATTTCAGGCAAATTCGTTCTGGGCCCCAACGGAACGGTAGAAGGTAACATTACCAGCATTAATGCCGACCTCAGCGGAGAAGTAAAAGGAACTGTAAATGTTGCGGAAACCCTTTCCTTAAAAAGCACTGCCAAAATTAACGGTGACATCATTACCTCTAAATTAATGATTGAACCGGGAGCCTTGTTTACCGGAACCTGTAACATGGGCGCCAAAGTGAAAAACATGGTGCAGAATTCCAGCTTAGATGCCACAGCCAAAACAGCCTAATCTTTTATTTAAATACGGCAACCTGGCCATTCAAATGGGGGTTATCATTGGCCTCAGCGCGTGGGGGGGACAAAAACTGGACGAACATTATAAAAACACAACACCCATTTTTACAATTGTATTGAGTCTTTTGGGCATTGGTGCCGCTCTCTACATAGTACTAAAAGACATTATCAAACAAAACAAGGATTAGCATGTTTTTACGGAATCTACAGGCCATCTTTTTTCCCTGTCTTCTGGCTATTCCCCTGTCAATGGCTCTGAATCACTACACGGGCATTGGCGCTCCCAACTGGCATTACGGCCTTTTATTTCTGGTGGTATTCTGTTTCAGTTTAAATACCGTTTATGCCTACAATGCAGGCTCCGACAACTTTACTCAATTGCTCATTGCCAGCATCGTTATTAAACTCTTATTGGCACTCATCGTTATCCTTGTATATTCCCTGTTCGACAAAACAGGCTTTTTTAATTTTTCACTGCACTTTATTTCCCACTACGTTTTGTTTACCATTTTTGAAATAAGATATTTGTTATACATCATTAAAACGCATCCCGCTTCATGAAAACTTTAAAATTTAATTTACTCCTTGCTTTTAGTTTAGTTACACTACTATCCTCTGCACAGGAAAAAACCAATAAAAAAGACAGCGAATACAAATTCACGGTAGTGAAAAGCCTTGATGCCACTGCCATTCAGAACCAAAACCAAACAAGTACCTGCTGGTCTTTTTCCTCCCTTTCTTTTTTTGAGAGTGAAATGATGCGCCTGGGAAAATTTAACGGTGTGAACCTGAGCGAAATGTTTGTAGTTAACAAAGTCTATTCTTTAAAGGCGGATAATTATGTGCGCATGCACGGCAAAACCAATTTTGGCGAAGGCGGCGGTTTTCCGGATGTAATTACTGTGCTTAAAAACTACGGTATGGTGCCGGAAGAAGTGTACACCGGTAAAAAAGACCTCAACGCCCCGCACAATCATAAATTACTTGAAACAACCTTAAAAAATATTTTACAACCTGCTTCTTTGGACGAGACTCAGAAAATAGATTTTAGTTTTGTTCACAACAGCATTCAGGCAGTGTGTGACGAGTACCTTGGAAAAATTCCTGAAAAATTTGACTTCAAAGGTAAAAGCTACACCGCACAATCTTTTGCAGAAGCTACGGGACTTAACCCTGATGATTATGTATTTCTGACTTCCTTTTCTCATCATCCTTTTTATGCTCCCTTTGTATTGGAAATTCCGGACAACTGGAACTGGCAACAGGTATACAACCTGCCCTTAAACGAGTTTAAAGAAGTGATGGCCGGCGCCATTACTAACGGTTATACCTTTGCCTGGGGTGCGGACGTGAGTGAAAAAGGCTTTTTAAGAGCAGACGGTCTGGCCATTATCCCGGAAAATTATTCCGCAAAATGGAATGATGAGGATAAAAAGACCTATTCTATAAAACCGCAAAAACAGCTGGAAATTACCCAGGAACTTCGTCAGAAAGCCTTTGATAATTACGAAACCCAGGACGATCACGGTATGCATGTGATTGGTTTGGTAAAAGATCAGAACAGTACACCTTATTACCTGGTTAAGAACAGCTGGGGCAAAGAATCCAATCAATGCGACGGTTATTTTTATGCCAGCGAAAGTTATGTGTTGTATAAAACCACCAGCATTATGCTGCACAAAAAAGCCATTCCTGCGGCAATAGCCAAAAAACTTGGGATCAGTCAATAAACTCATTCCCTCAGCCAGATAACGCGTTCAGTAAGTGTTTCGGTGTTTTAGTGCTTTTCTTTTAAATTTTTGTTAATTCTACCCAACTATTTACGGGGTGTTGAGCGTATATATAGATGTACCGTTATGCTAAACCACCCGCCATCCATATTTGAACTAGCCCTCTTAAAATTTAGCACAGTTTTTGATAAGTTTAAAAGAGCTGTTAGAACTTTATATCCGAAGGCAAAAACCCAGGGCAATTACCGGAAGTCCGACAACAGTTTCCGGTCTTTTAGAAACGATAAATACGTACACATGAAAACACGACAATTAACCATCCCCATGTTCCCCCTTAACATGGTATTGTTCCCGGGTGAAACGACCAAGCTCTATATTTTTGAGGATCGTTACAAACAACTGGTTGAAGATTGCCTGGATAATGACGCTTCGTTTGGCATCCCCTATATAGAAAAAGGAAAAATTCAAAAATTCGGTTGTGAAGTAAAAATCAGCCGCATCCTTAAAACCCACGAAAACGGGGGCATGGACATTCTGGTAGAGGGCACCAATCTTTTTGAGATTCTTGAATTTTCGGAAGTACTGCGACCTAAATTATATGGTGCAGGACTTATAGAATACCTGAACACCAACCAAAAAATTCTTTTAAATAACCTGCAGGATGCTACTGTAAACTATTTTGGTTCTATTCAAAATAAACTCATCGTTTACGAAACGGTGGCCAATCTTACCATTTACAGTGTTGCCT
>CAZMHW010000566.1:293-2869 GCA_964566105.1 uncultured Akkermansia sp. | reverse complement strand
CCACTAGACATGTAAGAAAAAATATTAAAAATAGTACGTGACGCATATCATTGGGTTTAGAAAAGGAACCTGTGGTGTACAGGTTCCTTTTTTACTCTTCTAATCTTCTTTTATAATTTTTGTAGAATAAATTAACTCTTTGTCTTTTGTTAAACTTAACAAGTACATTCCGTTTTTATAACTATCCATAGAAATATACTGATTAATTAACCTGCTACTAATAAAGTTAGTATAAATTACCTTGCCCAACAAATCTTTGAGTTCAATTTTAACATTCCCCACTTCAACACCTCTATAATCGATAGTTACTCCCTTATTAGTAGGATTAGGATAAACCTTTACATAAAAATCAGTTTCAGGATTTTCTAGGGCAAAGTATTGTGACTGAGGAATCATTAGTCTTGCGGAAGAAACTCCCTCTGGTAAAGCGTGAGGTTCAGAATAGTAGTCAACCGAAGATGCTTGCAATAGTGCTTGGGCTAATGGTTTGCCATCCATGTTTGAACTATTCGCGTAATCTCTAAAGAAGGAAGCGTAAGTGCCACTTATATTATTCATCCCATTTATGGTATCCGGTAAAAAACTTATGACCTGGGTGAGCAGGCTTTTCCAGTCCGAGCGATCGGATCCTAATTCATCAGTTTTATGTTGCGCTGTAGCAAGATCACCTTTGTTTATGTAGGCAAAAATGGTTTGAATGTCCGCATCTTCCATATAGCCTTGATTGTGTTCAAAAAGAGCTACTATACTATCTGGGTTTCCGGTTAAACTATCTGTTAGGAAAAGATTTAGTTTAGAGGATACAGTGGATTGAAGCTCAAAATCGTTCGGCACAATACTATTTGCGATATCACTGGCTCTTTGAGCTGTCAAAACACTAATATAATCGTTCATAGAAGATAGTCGATTAGATGAAAGAGTACTAGTGCCTCCAGTGGATAAGGGGTTTTCGGGGCAATGAATCGGGTAATTCAAATTTATTGCTTTATTCTGCACATTTAGATATTGACTCTTACAACCTGTAGCGGTAGGTTGGGTGCAGGCCGTTGTTGAATTCGTATTAGACCCGTGGTCAATAGTGTAGGTGCTTCCTGAGTAGATCTGCCACTTATTTTGATTGCCGCAAGTAGCTCCATAAATATTTCGAACGACATTTGAAAAACTTGCCGCAGAGCTTATAACTCCTTGTGTTCGATTTACTCGGGGCATTGCTAAGCCTGAGGTATAACTCAAAACAACATCGTAAGAATTAGGATTAATATGAAAATCATTACAGTTCATTTTTAGACCATCTGTTGTACTGTTTGGATTCCCGTTATCGTCCATACAATTGATGCCAACAAAAAGATTAGAAAATGTATTTCTGTAAATCTCGTGTGCTCCAGTTTTGCTTTTATAAACAGTAACACCTTCACCTGAAGCCGCATAGCTTGTAGACGGCAAAAATTGATTGCTTTTAATTTTGTAGTATTTACAATTATTCAAATAAACTCCGGAAACCATGACTCCACTGGTGGTAGTTAAAGTGTTTGTTTGAAAGTTTAAATAATTAGAGTTCATAAAATAACCGCCGTATAGGTTATTAATGAATTGAGAATTGCTTATAACAGGTGTTTTTAAAGGATTTATGTTATTCACGTAAACACCCTTTACAAGATTCTCAAATTTGCATGGAGTTGAACCATTTTTATCAACAGTGTAAACAGCATCAATACTGTAAATTCCATTACCAGGTGATGAAATTGGGCTAACGGTACATTGGAAAACGCAACCCATAAATTTAACACCAGAAACGTTTAAGAGATACACGTGATTTGTTGGAGCACTGTTATTTCCTACAGCTCCAGTTGTTTTAAAATTGCAATTGTAGAACCAACTAGCACTTGGTATTGGTGTGAAACTCGACATATACTGCCCCGACATTTGAACGTCAATCACATTATTCAAAAAATTGGCGTTTTGAGCAAATATTACACCACCTGAATTCCCAGTCGTGCTTAAGTAGTTTCTCACTCCGACAGATGCCTGGCTGATTGTACCTCCATTTTTAACACGAAGCATACCTTGGTATAACACCGCTCCGCTATTATTTGTATTTGCTGTTAATTGTGGCATGAATGGATTACCCATCAAATGGATCCCATCCCAAAGGTATCCGGAAATATTAGTAATAGTTCCGCCGTCGATTACTAACTGTGCCCCAGGCTCAACGATTATCTTTGCGTACCTAGACATGGCGACCCCGCATTTTACAGTTAATGTCTTATTAGCTTTCACTCTAATATCCCCTTTAAAATACCGATCAGAGGTCCAGGTTTCATTTGAGGTAACATCATAGTTGAAAGCCGAGTTAGAATTCAAAGCACCCGTAAAACTACTCGCCGTTAAAAAGCTCTTTAATGATGTTCTTAAATAGTATTGCATAGTAGCAGCCTGCTGCGGAGAAAGATAATGCATACAACCGTTGGCCTGGCACATTAAATTATCAGAATGCGCCGGATTACTGCAATCCATCATTGGACCCGACGTAGGAGTGGCGAAAAAGGACTCCAAAAATACATCATTTGGTTCAATGT
>CAZMHW010000566.1:0-283 GCA_964566105.1 uncultured Akkermansia sp. | reverse complement strand
AGGAGTAATATTAGTTCTTGAAGGAGTATTCGTATAGCTTGGGCTTGTCCAATGATCTAGGGGATGCTCCAATCCCAGAATATGTCCTATTTCATGGGCAATTTCTTTTCCATATTGTCTGATATTGTCATAAATCATAGGTGTCGTGTATGTATAGAGGGATGTTGTAACCAGGATAGAATTATTTGGATACGTTCCTGGTGTGGCGGTAGCTCCAACATTTTGACCTCCACCTGGCAACGAACCTAAAAAGATATTAATTGCGTTTGGATCATGCCATTGA
>CAZMHW010000565.1:0-2881 GCA_964566105.1 uncultured Akkermansia sp. | reverse complement strand
CCTCAAGGAGGATTGTATTACTCTAAAATAATAAATACAGAGAATAACGGTTTTATGCTTGCAGCATCAACCGGTTCTTCAGGGCTATTGATTAGGCTTGACTCACTGGGTAGTCTAATGTGGAGTAAAGAATTTGATCCGTCGCTGCAGATCAATGATATGTGTATCGCGAAAGATGCAACGCATTTTATACTTGCTCTAAGGCAGGATTCGACTGGGGACTATCCGGTTGTTATTAAAATAAACGCACAGGGTGCAATGAGTTGGATCAAAAAAATTCAATATCCGACAAATCAAAATCCCGTTTGTCTGTCTATTTCCACGACATTGGATTCCGGAGCTGTTTTGTGCGGCTATTTTTCAGTGTATCCAAAACAGACGTTTGCAGCAAAATTTGATAAATCGGGAAATTTGAATTGGAGCAAGACTATCAACGTGCGGGACTCCTCAGCGATTTACAGGTCGATTAGACAATTACCAGACTCTGATTTTATACTTGCTGGTAATTTGCACGACAGTATAGCAAGCCTTTTGAAACTCAGTAAAACGGGTTTAGGGCTTTGGTGCAAGAGTTATAGTTTGACCAACGCAATGAACGTAAGTATCGCAGACATCGCTATGAGGAATAATAAAGTCTACAGCTATTTTTTTTCTAAAAAGCACATACTTGGCTTAATGGATTCACTTGGAAATTGTATTTCAGGCTTGGAATATTCGAACAGTGGTCCGGACGTTGGAACTACATTTCCTAGTATTGATGGAAGACTTTATGCCGCGTCTAGTGGTTTTTTCATAACAGGGCAGAGTTATTATAACAATGGTATTATTTATACGGATTCTGTTGGGAATCCAAAATGGAGTAATCGGAATTATATGCGAGGAATGGCAACAACTTTAACTGGAGGTCAAGGATTTTGTATAATAGGTGAAGGACCATTTTGGGGTTTTAGAGCAACGGATATTTTAAGTGAGATTGGGTTGGTTAAAATAGATTCCCTTGGATATGGGGGATGCACGAACAGATCGGTTGTTACAGTTTCAAATGTTGCACTAACAAATAGTTCGGAAAGCTACACGATAGTCTCGTTAGGCTCGGCTCAAATACATGCTTTAAATACGAGTACTGTTACTATTGCTCAAAAAAGCGGTTGCATTGATTTCTATAATCCCGGAATTCATGAATACAACAATAAGGAAAATGTTTTCGTATACCCTAACCCTTCTTCAGGAGTCATCTCCATTCAACTAAAGAATAATTATTATTATTCTGTTCTTAAATACAGTATTATAAATCTTAATGGTGAAATTGTGAAAGAAGAATTTACCGACAAAAGTGAGTTAGTACATAAAATAGATTGTTCTTCGATAGCTCCGGGAGCCTATGTACTAAAGGTGAGTGATAAACAAAATGTGATCGCCAGCAGGCACCTTATCATAACACCATAAAAAAAGCCCTCTTCTGAGGGCTTTTTCGTTTTAAAATATAAAGTTAAACAAAGTCGAAAGTTATTTCAAACTTCCAATCATATCCTCTGGTCTAACCCATTGGTCAAATTGTTCGTTGGTTACATAACCTAATTCAATCGCTGCTTCGCGCAAAGTTTTATTTCCTTTGTGCGCTGTTTTAGCAATTTTAGCGGCTTTTTCATAACCAATGTGTGTGTTTAACGCGGTTACCAGCATCAATGAATTTTCAAGGTGTTTTTTCAATTCAGGTAAATTCGGTTCAATGCCATCCGCGCATTTTTCTGTGAAGCTTACACAGGCATCACCAATCAGACGTGCTGATTGAAGAACGTTTGCAGCGATCACAGGTTTAAACACATTCAGTTCAAAATGTCCCATCGACCCGCCAACTGAAACAGCAACATCGTTTCCAATTACCTGGGCGCACACCATGGTCATAGCCTCTGGTTGTGTTGGATTTACTTTGCCAGGCATGATAGAAGATCCGGGCTCGTTGTCAGGAATAATAATTTCTCCGATACCGCAACGTGGTCCGGAAGATAACATCCTTACATCGTTGGCAATTTTCATTAAAGCTACAGCAGTTCTCTTTAAAGCGCCACTCAATTCTACCATGGCATCGTGTGCTGCCAGAGCTTCAAATTTATTAGGAGCGGTTACAAATGGTAATTTAGTAAGTTCAGCGATTTTTTTGGCAACCAACACATCGTATCCTTTTGGAGTATTAAGTCCTGTTCCAACCGCGGTGCCTCCTAATGCCAGTTCTTTAACAGCTTCCAGCGCGTTTTTTAACGCACGGATGCTCATGTCGATTTGCTGCACGTAACCACTGAATTCTTGTCCTAAAGAAAGAGGGGTGGCATCCATAAAGTGGGTGCGACCGGTTTTAATAATATTTTTCCAGTACTCCGCTTTTTTATGTAAAGAGTTGCGTAATTTTTCCAGGCCGGGAATAGTAATTTCTACTACCTGTTTGTAAGCCGCAATGTGCATAGCGGTTGGATACGTATCGTTACTTGATTGAGATTTGTTTACATCGTCATTTGGGTGCAATACTTTTTTCTCATCGGCTAAGTTACCTCCGTTCATCACGTGAGCACGGTACGCGATCACTTCGTTCGCGTTCATGTTGCTTTGTGTTCCTGAACCTGTTTGCCAGATCACCAATGGAAACTGTGCGTCTAGTTTACCCGCAATAATTTCGTCGCAGGCTTTTGAAATAAGATCACATTTTTCTTTGGTCAATACACCTAATTCAAAATTCGCTAAAGCCGCGGCCTTCTTTAAATAACCAAAAGCATAAATAATTTCCTTCGGCATGCTGGCTTCCGGCCCGATTTTAAAATTGTTACGGCTACGTTCTGTTTGTGCACCCCAATAAGCATGAGCAGGTACTTTTACTTCGCCCATAGTG
>CAZMHW010000564.1:0-2881 GCA_964566105.1 uncultured Akkermansia sp. | reverse complement strand
GTTAGGTGAGGAGCGGAGACGGGATTGTTGTTGCTGTATAGATTTAAGGAAATTCACAGACGAAGCATCAAAATGAATGGAAGTGTCACTCATGAGATCCTTACTGCTGAAGCGGCTGGTCTGGTGACCATTGCTATCAATGCTGTATTCTGACTTTACGCTGAACCCAAAATTCTTATCACCTTTAAAATCTGGTTGATATTTACCTTGAATTCTTTCGGTTATTTTAGTGTAATTAGAACGTGGATCAAGTCTTTCTAACTTCACATTGGTGTTATTCAAGGCTTCGTCTACTTTACTCCTAAAAACTTCTTCGCGCAGTTTAAAATCTTTTCTGATCCAGTAACCCTGGAAACAAATCAGTACTAACAGCGCGAGGGAGAAGGATACAGAAATGAGCGTAAAAATTCTTTGATTCATCGGGGCAAAGTTAATTTTTTAGAAAGAGCACCAAATTTAAAAAATGTAAAATTAAACGATACAGCGGTTAAACCAGACTCTCTATTGGGGTGCAAACACCATTCTCGCACACATAGCATTTTAGTCTGTCTTTAAATACATAAGGTTTATAAATGGATTTATTCAGGAGCATTCTCAGACACTCCTGCACACCTTCTGTAATACTAGGGTGTGGGTGCATCATATCGGCAAGGTCTCTGATTCCCTGATTGGTATGGATGAGATAGGCTACGGCCTGTATGGCACTACTGGCGTGTTCTCCAACGACCCGCATGCCCAGAATACGCATGCCGTTATCATTGGTGACAATGATTTTGAAAAAACCTGTTGTTTTTCTCATGGCTATAGCACGTGCGTTGGTCGTGTAATCCAGTTTTACCACTTTGTGAGGTATGTCCTTTGCTACACATTCCTGTTCACTCATGCCAACAGAAGCTACTTCTGGGTTTAAAAACATGATAGTGCTGATGTTTTTGTAGGTAAGTGGTTTAACAGTAGGACCAAACATTCTTACTACCGCATGGCGTGCTTCACGCTCACCTACATTTACCAGCGCAACTTCGGTGGTAACATCACCCGCAACATAAATATTACTGATATTGGTTTGTGTGTCATCGTCCCAGATACAACCTCTGTCGTTCAGTTTTACACCCGCGGCATCAAGACCAATATTTTCGACATTGGGCACACGACCAATGGAAATAAGCGCTTTGTCTACAGTAAGTATTTCTTTAGAGCCGTCTTTATATTCTAATTCGTACTCCACCTTACCGTTCTTTATTTCCATGCGTTTGAGCGAAGCGCCATGATGCACTTTGGCTCCATGAAGTTCAAGATTCGTTTCAACCACTTCCGCCACATCAGCATCTTCAAAAGGTAAAATACGTTCTGCTTTGTCGATTAAATACACTTTGGTTTTACCGAAGGCTGAAAATATTGTAGCGAATTCACAACCAATAACCCCGGCTCCCAAAACCACCATACTTTCGGGAAAGGTTTCAAAGTTTTTTACACCTTCCGAAGTAACTATGGTTCGTTCATCTACCTCTATGTTTGTGGGAACACGTGGTCGGCTGCCTGTCGCAATAAGTATGTGGTCAGCGCTTACTTCTTTTATCTTCCCGTCTTCCTTGGTAATTTGTACCCTGTGTTTATCCAGCAAACAGGCCGCTCCTTTTTCGTAAGAGAATAGTTTTTTTGGCAAAGTCTGTAGCAATTGTAAATGAAGGGTCATTTGCGTTTTACGCTCATAAACAGCTTCGTTTACTATTTTTTTTACGCTGTTTATGTCCACTTCATAATTGGGAATCATTTCACGGATAGACGCAGTTTTTAAGGCCTGCTCCCAGAGAGTTTTAGAGGTGAGTACACCATCGTAAACGCCTGCGCCTCCTATTTTTCTTTTCTCAACCAGTAATACCCGCTTTCCAAAATCTACGGCGCGCATGGCTCCTGCGTAGCCGCTGGGACCGCCACCAATAACTATAAGGTCGTAATGTTCCATGATTGAAATGGTGAATTTACAACTTATTTTGTTTTGAACAGGTTTCCGTTTTTTGCCGGAATTCCGGAATGAGCATTGAAATATAAGAAAGCAAAAAATCTAATGGAGTTCAAAGCTAATTGAGGTTAAAAACAAAATAGAGCAAACAGTGCTATATTTTTTTGCACAAGGGGATGAACCAGTTGAAGACTTTGTCAGATCACAAAACCAGAACTTTTCCATTTCGGTCAAATGGCTTATCTTTCTGAAAATGAGTCAATTAAATTATTTCTTTATTCGGGGAAATTTCCTATTTTTGCAGCCCTATAAATTAAAATTATGAATGAAAGTGTTATTTATTTAGTTCCGGTTCTCGGAATTGTTGGTTTGATCGTTATGGCAATTAAATCTGCCTGGGTTAGCAAGCAAGACGCTGGTGAAAAAAATATGGTGGAGTTGGCAGGATATATTGCCGATGGTGCAATGGCTTTTTTGAAAGCTGAGTGGAAAGTACTAAGCATATTTGTGGTATTTGCAGCGGCCTTATTGGCTTATTCTGGTACTATTCATGAGGTGAATGGAATTGAAATCCACTCCAGCTGGATCATTTCAATTGCCTTTATTATTGGTGCAGTTTTTTCTGCTACCGCAGGGTATATCGGTATGAAAGTAGCTACCAAAGCGAATGTTCGTACTACTCAGGCGGCACGCACAAGTTTAAAACAAGCTTTGAAAGTTTCTTTTACAGGTGGAACTGTAATGGGTCTGGGTGTTGCCGGTTTGGCGGTTCTGGGCTTAGGTGGTTTATTCATTGCGTTTCTTGCAATTTTTGGCGGACTTGGTGAAAATACAGTTAAAACCTCTATTGAAGTATTAACAGGTTTTTCTTTAGGTGCTGAATCTATCGCGTTGTTTGCCCGCGTGGGTGGAGGTATTTAC
>CAZMHW010000563.1:0-2888 GCA_964566105.1 uncultured Akkermansia sp. | reverse complement strand
CCAATAAGGGTGAATGTATTATGAACCTACTGGAATATTATAAAAAAGAGCCAGGAGGAAAAGAAAAATTAAATGAAAGACATCCAAAATGGATTAATGATGATTACGTTAAATTTCTGCGCTATGGTCAACATTTTATTGAGAAAAATGGAAGCGGTGTTTTAGCCTTTATTAATCCTCATGGTTTTTTAGACAATCCAACATTTAGAGGTATGCGTTGGAACTTATTAAAAACGTACGATAAAATTTACACCATTGATTTACACGGTAACGCAAAGAAAAAAGAAACAGCACCTGACGGAAGTGCAGATATAAATGTATTTGATATTGAACAAGGAGTTTCAATAAATATTTTCATTAAAAATGGAAAGAAAAAGCAAAATGAATTGGGGCAAATTTTTCATTTTGATTTGTTTGGTAAAAGAGATTTAAAATACGATTTCCTATCCGATAACAATTTAAAATCTGTGCCGTACCAGCTTTTGCCAAATGTAGCGCCAAACTACTACTTTACAAATAAAAATTTTGACGAACAATCAAATTATGAAATAGGATTTAAGGTAAATGAGTTGTTTGTTTTAAATAATGCAGGTATTGTTACAGCTAATGACGGTATACTTATTGATGATAATAAAGACAATTTACTGAATAAAACAAAAGGCCATTATTCAATTGAAACTAAATCAGAATTAGTATATCCAATTTCATATAGACCGTTTGACAATAAGTTAATCTATTGGGATACTAAACTTATAGAGAGAAGTCGTACTAATTTAATGAAACATTTTATACTTGGTCATAATATCGGTTTAGCATCAATTAGAATAAATAAGGAAAAGGATTATAGTAGTGTTTTTATCACAAAACATTTAGCCGATGCAAGGTTAAGCGACAGGTTTTTATCTTCAATTTTGCCTTTATATATTTATCCTGAAACAAACGGTCAACAAACTATCGGTCAATCGTCGGAAAGAACTCCAAACCTAAATACAAAAATAGTAGAGCAATTAGCAAAAAAATTAGGTTTGACTTTTACTATTGAAAAAGAAACCAGAAAAGGTACTTTTGCACCAATTGATATTTTAGATTATATCTATGCTGTTTTACATTCGCCATCTTACAGAGAGAAATACAAAGAGTTTTTAAAAATTGATTTTCCTCGTGTGCCTTATCCAAAAGATACAAACACATTTTGGCAGTTAGTTAAATTAGGATCTGAAATAAGACAAATACATTTATTGGAAAGTCCAACCGTTGAAAAATACATTACGCAATATCCAATTGACGGAGATAATGTTGTAACTAAACCGAAATATCAAGACGGAAAAGTTTACATTAACGAAACTCAATATTTTAATAGTGTTCCAGAGGTAGCTTGGAACTTTTATATTGGCGGTTATCAGCCCGCTCAAAAATGGCTCAAAGACCGCAAAGACAGAAAACTAGAGTTTGACGATATTTTACATTATCAAAAAATTATAGTGGCTTTATCGGAAACGGATAGATTGATGAAAGAAATTGATAAAATTGTGATTGAATGAGCAATTACCATTGTTTAGATATTGAATTTTTAAATGTTGATTTTAATTCTTACTCTATAAAAAGTAAGGCTGAAATTAGTAAGTCTTTTCATGCTCATTTGTTAACATCTAAAGACGAAATCGAACTTAAATTTTTTTTTGATGACAAAACTTATTTTGGCGATAAGTTTATGGAATGGTCAAGTACAATTGATTTAAAAAAATTCGGTTCGTTTTTAAAAGTAGAAGTAACTAAAAATCACACAAACGAACGCTTACAAAAAGTAGATTTATCTGAAGCAAAATTAGTTGGTTGTACAAATAGTTCTAATTATTACGAAAATGGTAAAAAGTATATAATAGTAAGAATTGATACCGCAAAATTTTATTGGAATCCTGTTGAACACGAAATAAATACAGCCGAATTTTACCTAGATGACAAGGGGTTTAGAGTTGTAGAGCCGTTTTATTCATTTTTGACGCCAACATCATGGCTCAAAAATGATGGCAAATTTGATATTGGAAGAATGAATGATTCTAAAATGTTTTACAAACTTGGGAAATCAATATTTCGACCAGAATACAATTTTTTCTCAAAAGATGACCGGAAAGAAAGAGTTGCCACAGTAACTAAAGAACCCAAAATCCAATTCAAATACAAAAAAGGAATTACTGAAAAAGAAGCTGTTTTTTATGGTGATGTTGTTTTGATGTTGGCTTCATTTTATCATCACATTAAAATTGATTATGTATTACGCAGAATTCATTTACCCGCAAATACAATAACGATAAAAAACATTGAACAGAAGAACTTTTTTGACACAGTTGGCAACCTTTGGGGCTTCGAGATTTATTGGGATTTCAATAAGTTTCTACAAGCAAGTTGGCAAAAAGAGACTGTAAAGAACTTTGCCATACTTACAAAAGCAATTACCTTGTTTAATCAATCACATTTAGTTGATAGTTATTCTACATTTTTAATTCGTTATAACATTATTGAAATTTGTGATAAACAAAAACAAGACAATGTAAAATTTACGCTTACTTTAAATAAAAAACAGACGAAAGCTAAACAAAATGAAGCGTTGAAAACGCTATTAGAAACAATAGATACAAATGAGCACGAAGAATTTAAAAAGCGTTGGCAAGACGTTCAATCGAAATTACAGAATAAACCAATGAAAAATCAATTGGTTTCGTTTTTAGAATCTCAAAATTTAAATCCAAATACGTTTCCTTTAACCATTAAAGAATTAAAAGCATTACGAGATAATATTACACATGGGAGTATAGACAAAGTAAATGCTGAAAAACTCAGACAAGCCAATATTTTATTATACCGTATCAGCGGAATACTAATCCTAAACT
>CAZMHW010000562.1:0-2890 GCA_964566105.1 uncultured Akkermansia sp. | reverse complement strand
GAAGAAACATGTTAGCAGTGGAAACTTAAGAATGTTCAAAAATCCCTTTTTGTCTTCCGTTTCTTCATATTCGGCGATCAGTTGATCTTCGTTAACAAAGGGTTGATTGTATTGACTCGAATGATCAGGAGTTCGTCTTCTTTTTTTACCAGCTTTAAAAATTTCATGTTTATTAATTAATTCAGTGAGCGAGGATCCTTTGAAGGTAAAAAAAGTCATGTTGAAGAAAGAGAGTTTGAATAATATCGCGAAGCATATCACAAAAATTATTTGAGCCTTCTTAAACATGTGACAAATTTATGCAAATAAAGAAGTGGTTTTAGTTAATTAGATTTTTTTGAGAAAATTAGTATTGCTCTCTAAACCCTTGTTGATAAAGGTTTTTCTCTCGTTAAAATGTAATTATACTCTTTAAGAGTTCGTGAATTTGATTTTAGTCAAGTTGTTTTGCGTGTGTTGTAATTAGGAGACTGTTGCGATAAGCTTCTTATCTATAAAGCTTAAATGAAAAATTGATGAGTATCTATTTTTTTTATGATTCGTTGAATTTTGTCAAATAGTATAAATAAAAATGCACACACAATTCTTATAAAAATATTAATCCGTTGACCACTATCAATTAATTTTTTAGTTCATGGATGTAACTTGCCTGCATTAACCAGAGTGGTCTGGAAAATGATTTACTAACTAAAACTACCAACACTATGAAAAAAAACTATGCAAAAGCGCGTTACGCTGTGCGTAACAGGAGTGACAGAAACCGACAGGGTTACATTAAAGCAATTGTGACATTTTTCTTATTGATTTTATTTATCGGGGCTTCCATCGCTCAACCTGAAAAAGCAGATTTTAAAGACCAACAACCCTGGAAAAACAAAGGATACAATACTGAATTGGTAGGTAAACGAACGCGCACCTCAAAACAATTTTTGAACGCGGATAATCGTATCTCGGCTTTTATTTCTCCTTCTTCTATTCATTATTTGGACGAGGGAAATGCCTGGAAGGACATAGATACGCGTATTTACGCTAATTCAGGGAATTATGCCCAAACGCATCCCTTTGTTTCGAAAGAGAACGCCATCCAAACCTGGTTTCCTTCTGATCCCTTCAATAATTACATTGTCATGCATTCCCGTGAAGGAAAATTCAGGGAACGTGTTTCAGAGATCAGGATACTGGATGCAAACAAAAATGTACTTTCGTCGCTTTTGTTAAATGGAAGCATTGTTACTACGGTTAAAGATAATAGAATTATTTACACAGGTTTTCACCCGGCGCTTTCCCTGGAATATACGCTGGGAAATGACGGACGTAAATTTGATCTTATCATTCACTCGGCCACTTTCCTGAATACTCTTCCGCCAGGGGCTCAGTTTATTTCTATTCAGGAGGAATTTATTACAGATGCCGGACATTCGCGAATTGAAACGGAGAACAAGGAAGTGATGGTTTACGCGGAAGGAATACCTGTTTTTAAATTTGCAACGCCTTGTGCGTTTGACAGCAATATGTTGCACGACGACTTTCAAAGCGGCACACTGTCGGTTAAATTGCAGGACGAAAAAGCGACACTCACTACCAATTTCGCGCTGGCCTGGATAAAAAACAGCGCGCGCCAGTTTCCAGTACATCTTGATCCGGTGGTTAATTATTATCCACAGTTCAATACATTCTGGACAGGTTATCAAACGTCAAGTGCCAGTAAAACAAGCGGTCAGATTCGTGTGGCAGGTTCGGGCAACCAGGGTTGGGGTAAATTTGATCTGGCGACTTTGCCACTGGGTTGCACGGTGACGCAGGCTGTTTATTACGGGTATCATTATTCCACAACCAGTACTTCAAAATATTGTGAAATAAGGGGTATGGGTACTGTTGATCCTGTTTCCGCATCGTCAAGCGCCATTTACTCGCAGATAACGAGTGGCAATCTTTACAATGGAAATTACATGTATGGTGGCTCTACCTATTCGTGGAACCCTGGAAATCTTACCGGTACGGCATTAAGTGATATTGCCACCGCCGCGGGAAACTGGATAGGGCTGGGGTTTTCCTATTCATCCGGTTCCACCACATTTATGTATCATTACGGTGTAAACGGAACGTCAACTAATATCTGTTACCTGGAAGTTACTTATTTTACGGTACCTTGCTCTTCCACACCAGGCGCTAATTCTGCCGTAACTCCTACATACCAGATCTGCCCCGGTACAAGTGCGAATATTGGTTTGTCGGCTACTTATTCTGTAGGAGGCATTACCTATCAATGGCAATCTTCCACAACGTCGTCGGTTGGCCCATTTACTTCAATTCCTGGCGCTACCAACGCTTCCATTCCCTCACCAACCCTTGGCACAGCAACCTGGTTTTGTGCGGTTATTACCTGTACCAATACAGCCAGCACCATAACATCCACCGCTGCTCAGGTGCAGGTGCAATCAACCACCATCGATACGATACCATACTTTGAGAGTTTCGAAGGACTCATTTCAGAAAATTCTCTTCCTAATTGTTCCTGGTCCTGCAGTTCCCTCGGATCAACCGCACTCACCTATACAGCGTCGAATACCCTCGGCAGGGTTCCCCGCACCGGGAATAACTTTGCTTCCTTTTATTATAATCCTACGGGTTCGAAATACTTTTATACAAATGGCTTGCAATTGCATGCTGGTATAACCTATTCTGCAGCATTGTGGTTTAAAACAGAGTATTACGGTTATAACAATTGGTCTGATCTCTCTATTATGATAGGAACGAGTCAATCTCCCACAGGCCTCGTGACGATAGCTTCAACGGGTGGTCCGGCCATAAGTAATGTGTATAAATCGCTCTCAGATACTTTTTCTGTAGCAAGTTCGGGTATTTATTACATAGCCGTTGTTGGAACCGG
>CAZMHW010000561.1:0-2899 GCA_964566105.1 uncultured Akkermansia sp. | reverse complement strand
ACCATTGATAGAAGTTCCCATTACAGTATAACTCGTATTTATTGTAGGAACGACAGCTATCACACTTCCAGTAGAATTTGTACTCCAAGTATAAGAACTAGCACCCGTGGCCGTTAGAGATATATGATCACCGGCACAAATTAGTGTTTTGTTCGGTTTAACGACTATAATGGGCAGAGCCTTAATAACAATTGTTTTTACAGAGGTTGTGCTACAGCCCATTCCATCATCTACTGTTAGACTGTAATTTCCTGAATACAATAATTGTGCATTGATTATACTAGGGTTTTGTAAATTAGATGTAAAAGAGTTGGGGCCAGACCAATTATAATTTAAGGTGCTCGATGCAATCGTTGTAAAGTTAATATTTCCCCCGCTGCACAAAACACTATCAGAAATAACAACAGGATTAATTATAGGACAATCGAATTTGACCAAAAAAGCATCACTTATTCCTGCCAATGTAGCTTGATGCGCGCCACTACTGCCAACTATCATTCCCGATGAGCTATTTGTTATTCCCGTCAGATAAACTCTATCTGAGAAATCAGTTATACACCCATGTGCGACATCCGAAGTTGTACCACCATAGTAAGTACCCCACTGACGTACACCAACTGCATTAAATTTAACAAGGAACGCATCAGTGTTACCTCCACCGTAACTAGTTTGAAATCCGCCAATTGTAGCAATGGAATTACCAGTATTACATTGAGTATGACCGGCGAGATACGCATTCCCCTGTAAGTCATTACAAACATCGAATCCAATATCTTGACCACTACCTCCATAAAAGGTCCCCCATTGCCTCACCCCGGCTGGATTAAACTTTGCTAGGAATGCATCAGGAGCCGAAGCAGAAGATACAGTTTGTTGGGCTCCACTAGTAGCAATCGCAGTCCCGGTCAGACTGGATCCAGCTGAGCCAGCAAGATATATATTTCCTAATGGATCAGTGCTGCAAGAAAAACCTATTTCCGTACCGATATCTCCATAAAATGTCCCCCATTGTCTCAATCCATTAGAATTAAATTTAACAAGAAACCCGTCCTTGGCACCTCCACCGTAATTTATTTGATGCGCTCCACTTGATGAAATTGCATTACCGAGAGAACTTGAACTGGCACCGGCAAGATATGAGTTACCAGATGCGTCTACACAATTACCGTAACCAAGATCATCTCCTACACCCCCATAATAAGTCCCCCATTGACGAATTCCGTTAGAATTAAACTTAACCAAAAAAGCATCATAGCTTCCACCTCCGTATGTCGCTTGGTAAGCTCCGTTACTCGCTATCACCGTCCCACTTGAACTAGCAGTCAACCCTGCCATATACAAATTTCCTGACAGATCAGTTGAACAAGTGTATCCATAATCGTCGTTTATGCCTCCATAGTAAGTCCCCCATAACCTAATACCGTTTGAATCAAATTTAACTAAAAAAGCATCGTAGTTTCCTCCAATTGTCGATTGATGCGCGCCATTGGTAGCAATAGAATTTCCTGCCCCATTCATAATTCCCGTTCTACCACATAAGAAAACATTTCCACTAACATCACAGCTACAATCATATCCCTCTTCATTACCGAATCCATAGTATGTACCCCATAGTCGAACCCCGGATGAATTGAATTTAGCAAGAAAACCACTATAGACAGATGAAGTCAATGTGGCTTGATGAGCCCCCGTAGTTGCAATTGTTGTTCCAGAGGAATTTGAGGTGGTTCCTGCCATATATGTATTACCCGATCCATCTGTGCACAGAGCATTTCCACTATCATATCCCACTCCTCCATAATAGGTGCCCCATAGTCTTGTTAAGGGGTCGATAATAAGTTCATATTCAGGATTATAGTTATCTATTTCGAAGCTTAAAATATTATTTTTTATCCTCCACCTCGCATTTAGTTTATTGCCATTTTGGTACGCTATTGGTTTCCCCTCCTGAACACTTCCTAACGGGGTTTGCAGTATTAAGCTTCCATCAATGTTTTCTATAACGCTTGCACCTTCAATTTTTAATTGGACTTGTTTGTAGTCGGTATTCGGTGCAACAATATAGTCGCATTTTAATTGACCATTTTTCTCATAGTAGTGTACATTAATGTTTTGATAAATATTTTGTATAGTGACTCCCTTGTAGCTTTGCACTTTCAAAACACCTTCAGGACATTGCCTGAAATAAAAATTGTTATACCCAATAAGGGTTTCATCCGTAGCTTGAGAAAAGGCCAAATTTGTATTTAGCCAGTTTACATCAATTCGATAGACACTCTGACTTTCTGGAAGTATTCTCTTTTCTTTTGTTTTAAAATTTTCTATTTCCTGCCACTTAAGTACTTTATTCAGTTGATAAGATATGCCATTATTTCTGATGTAAAAACTTATTTGTCCATCGCTTCCACTGTACAAAACATCTGGTCTTGGTTGATAATTTTGATCTGCAACCTGTCCTTTATTTTCTGTAAAAACCAAATTCTTACCTTCCTCATTTTTTAGAGGGTTCGCAGTCGTTTGGTTAAATAGCGAAATAATTACTGTAACTAGGGGAATTATCTGTTTCATGTGTGTTATAAAAATAATTTTAAACTTTTGCCTTGTTTCAAATCACTCCCAAAATTTTGTCCTGATAACTCATATAAAACTAAATTTCATTCGAACTTCGGTTAAGAATTACTAAAACAGAGTGTAATAAAAAAACAAAAACGATAAAGGCGTTATTTAATAAAGTGTCTATAACACTATTCCGATCTCACCACCCTAAACCGTGAAACATTTCCACCCGCAGAACACTGTACGATGTATAAGCCAGATTTTAAACTGCCGGTGTTAATGTTGTTTACACCCTTCTGTATTTTTGTTGTTGTAACAATACGTCCAGATAAATCAATAATCA